>JBCCUY010000103.1:0-10142 GCA_039196145.1 Bacteroidota bacterium | reverse complement strand
CCACAGAAAAATTTAGGAACAACATTTCTTTGTATGCCGATTTTGAAGCGGATTTTACGGAGAGTTGGTTGCTCAGTTTGGCCGGGCGTTATGAAAACTATTCTGACTTTGGCAGCACCTTTAACTACAAATTGGCCACCAGATTAAAACTATCAGAAAACCTGGCACTAAGGGCAGCAAGTAGTTCTGGTTTTAGGGCACCTTCATTGCACCAGCAGTTTTTCAGTCGTACCAGTACGGTTTTTGTAGACAATGTACCTTTTGAACAGGGCACCTTTACCAATGATAGTAGGGCCGCCACCTTAATTGGGATCGATAAACTCAAAGAAGAGACTTCCAACAGTTTCAGCGCTGGACTTACCGGAAAATTTGGTGACTTTTCCATTACTGTGGATGGATACCTTATCAACATCGATGATAGAATCGTATACAGTGGTAGCTTCGGGAATGGGGGAGATCCAGAGCTGACAGCCATATTTGAAGCCGCTGGAGCCACCAGCGCCCGCTTCTTTGTGAATGCAATAGATACCAAATCCTCTGGTGTGGATATTGTATTATCCCACAAAACCAATTGGGGGGATGCTATTCTTAAAAATGATTTTGCAGCCAACTTTAACAAGACCGAAATCGAGGATATTTTTGTTCCAGAACTTATCGCCAATGCCGGTCTAAGCGGCTCGTTTTTCGACGGTCAGGAAGAAGCCTTTTTAACCTTGGCCCAACCACGGACCAAACTGAACCTTACCAATTTGGTTTCCTATAATTCTTGGGACTTTCTGTTGCGGAACGTATTTTTTGGCGAGGTGACAGATCCTGACGATTTCAATGGTGATGCCCGGGTGGACGGCACTCCAGTTAGTGATGACGCAGTTTATGGTGGAAAGTTGATTACCGATCTAACCGTTACCAAGACATTCACCGATGGTCTATCATTGACCATAGGAGCCAATAATCTTTTCGATGTTTATCCTGATGAGAATCGGGAAGGTGGTACCTCTGGAGACCAATTTGTGTACTCTAGGAGAACCTCACAATTTGGATATAGTGGAAGGTATCTTTTCGCAAGATTAAGATTTAGTCTTTAAGAAGCTTTTTTAATGCTTTTGAATTAGTTGAGTTTTAGTTTATCGCAAAAACCTTCCCGAAATGGGAAGGTTTTTTCATTGGTACAAAGACCCTATCTTTAGCTTTTTCAAGACATACCACCAATGGAAAAATCCAAAATCGCTGGACTGATTCTAGGCCCTATTGCCTTTTTTGTTTTAACCAATCTTCCCTTTAATTTAGTTTCCGAGACAGGAGACCCTGTGATTGCCGTTGCGGTCTGGATGCTTATCTGGTGGATAACAGAAGCTGTTTCCATTACGGTTACAGCGTTATTGCCACTGCTATTGTTTCCCATATTAAAAGTGTTGCCCATAGCAGAAGTAGGTGCCAACTATGGAAGCCCTATAGTTTTTTTATTCTTCGGAGGATTCGTCATGGCACTCGCCTTGGAAAAGGTAAACTTGCACAAGCGAATTGCATTGAATATTATTCGGCTTACGGGTACCACCCCGAACAAAGTGGTTCTTGGATTCATGATCGCAACCGGCTCTTTAAGCATGTGGATCAGCAATACTGCCAGTACCGTAGTGATGCTCCCCATTGCGCTTTCGGTCATTAATTTATTGATCAATGATGAGGACGGATTCACCAAAAATGATAGAAATTTTGCCCTTAGTGTAATGCTGGGTATTGCCTTTTCGGCCAATGCAGGAGGTATAGCTACGGTAATCGGCACTCCTCCCAATTCTGTATTGATCGGTCTTTTGGAGAATGAGTACAATATTGAGATTTCCTTTTTACGATGGATGACCTTGGGACTACCCTTTTCTATTATTATGGTGGGGATTTGTTATGTGGTGCTCGTGAAGTGGATGTACCCGAACAGGGATCTACAGTTTAATGCTTCGAAAGAAGTAATTCAAACCGAACTGCGGAAATTGGGGCCGACCTCTGGAAAGGAAAAAATGGTCTTAGTGATTTTTGGGATCACCGTATTCCTTTGGATTTTCAGGACCTTGATCAATAGTATTTTTCCAAATCTGGGATTATCCGATACCATGATCAGTATTTTTGCAGCCATAACACTTTTTGCGGTGCCCTACAATATTAAAAAAGGTGATTTCATTATCCAATGGAGCGATACTTCAAAATTGGCCTGGGGGATTCTGATTCTGTTCGGTGGTGGATTGGCACTTGCAAAGGGAATGTCCACAAGCGGTATTATAGACATGGTGGCCAACGCCATTGCTTCCAGTGATATTAGCATTCTATTGACCGCCTCGCTCCTAATACTGCTTATGTTATTTATGACCGAATTGATGAGCAACGTAGCTTTGGTTGCCGTGTTGGCTCCGGTTGTAGCGGGGATTGCGATCGGCCTAGAAGTTCCAATACTTTACCTTTTGATACCTGTTACCATTGCCAGTAGTTGTGCTTTTATGCTGCCCATGGCCACACCGCCCAATGCCATAGTCTTTGCAAGCGGGTACGTAAAGGTACCGGAGATGGCCCGCGTTGGAGTAATATTGAACTTAATTGCGGTAGGATTATTGATCTTGGTATTCCAGTTTTTACTTCCACTTTTATTCTAATAAAAAACCCCTCCAAATTGAAGGGGTTCCTAACAAACTAACTAACTCAAAAAAATAGTAAGAAACTAACTTTACTGTATATACGGATCAAAACCTATTGGTAGATATCCGGATGTGTCAAAATCTAATTCCAATTCTTCCGCCTCATCGATGTAGTTGATGGATTCCAAAGAAAACTCCCCGCAATAAGGGTCAAAGTTTTCAGGAAGGTAAGGTGCGGTATCAAAACCTAAACCTAAATCATCCTCCTCAATAAATACCAAACTATTTACATCAAAGTGCTCCATGGGAGCGTTGTCCCTAGAATTCTTTGCAGCTGCATAAATAGTGGCTGCGGCAAAAAATATGACCAATGTATTTCTGATTTTCATAACCGTTGTTTTTTAATTTTATACAAAGATAAAACCGCAAAATGTGAAGTTTATTACAATTAGATTTTTGTTAACGGATGCTTTAAAACAAGGCGGAAACGAAGTTATCAACAACTCTTTTCAACCCTTATCGAAGTCGTAACGGAGGCACGTTTTTTTTGTCAGATTGATAGTGTTAAAAGGTTTTTTTTGCCGTTTGCACTTCATCGATTTCAATGTTATTTTTTTGTTAACCCGATCCAAAAAATCCTTTTTAATATCCTTTTAAGAAAAGAAATACAAAAAGCCCTCCTTTGGAGGGCTTTTCATAACTAACTAACTCAAAAATTTGTAAAATGAAAATTACATCCTACGCACTAATCAACCCTAGTGTAGGGGTTAAAGTTTTCAGGAAGATACTCGGCGGTATCAAACCCTAAATCATCTTCTTCGTTTTCCATATAATTGATGGCAGTGATTTCCAAAACTTCGCTGTAAGGATCAAATCCCTTTGGCAAAACATGTTCAAATCCTTCTCCCAATTCCCATTCTACATCGGTTTCAATGTATGGAATTGCATTTAGATCAATATAGGTTTCATAAGGTGAGAATCCTTCAGGCAGGTAATCCGTGGTATCAAACCCTAGATCAATCTCCTCATCCTCCATATAATTGATGGAATGTACATCAACAATCTCTGAATAGGCATCGAATTCCTTCGGCAAGTATTCAGCGGAATCAAAATCCAGTTGAAGTTCATTATCGTTTTCAATATATATGAGGGAATTCAAATCAAAATAAGTCTTGTATGGATTAAAATCCGAAGGAAGATAATCTGAGGTATCAAAACCTAGATCAATTTCCGAATCGTCCTCCAAGAACTCAATTTCGTTCAAACTTAACTCATAGGATCCTTCATTTAGCAAACCGTAGAATCGGGAAGTCTCCTCACTTAACTCGGCACTAAGGTTAAGTACCGTAAAACTGTTCTCAAATGTACTGGCCTGCTCGATCTTGGTTTCTACAACAGCAGCCGTACTTAGCTGGTCTTCTGCTACGGCGGAACTACTTAAGAGTACACATCCGTAAATCATTAATAACTTGTTCATTTTTGATTGAATTTTTTGATTGATGTTATATGCTTATAAGACTACCCAAATTTTAAATTGTTACAGCTTTTTTGATTTTTTTTAGAAAAAGAGATGCTCCACGAGCCCAGCTATAGGTGGGGTTTCAAGCCAAACCATCAGTAAAACGCAGGACTCCCGAGGATTCCTGATATCATGCAAAAAAATCAGAGTTAGTAATTATTTAACAGTCTGTATTCATGATTTTTAGGTTCTTTGAGGGCATTGAGAATACCTAATTGACCCAAAATGATCCAAAATTTACTCTTCAGGACCCTTTTCGTCTTTTTATTGATTGGGGCTGTCCAAACCACAGAAGCACAATTATTCAAGAAAAAAAAGAAACCCACCGAGCAGAAAGCTGCCGACAAACCCAAAAAAGGTGATATCAAACCCTATGAAAAGGTAATTACCAAGGAAGCCAAGACCGATGAGGGGCTCTTTCTGGTCCATCAGGTAGACGATAAACATTATTATGAAATTCCTGATTCCCTCTTCAACAGGGAGATGCTCATGGTGAGCCGTATTTCCAAAACGGCCACGGGAATAGGTTTTGGAGGCGGAAAAATCAATACCCAGGTACTGCGTTGGGAGAAGAAACCAAAAAAAGTACTGTTACGTGTAGTCTCTTACGGTAATGTGGCGGCAGATTCGCTCCCCATACATGAGGCTGTGGTAAACTCCAATTTTGAACCCGTCCTTTTCGCTTTCAATATCAAAGCCCTTAATAAAAAAGACTCTTTAAATCCGGCAACGGTGATTGAAGTAGATCCTTTGTTCACAAAAGATGTTAATGCCTTGGGTATGCCAGACAACCGCAGAAAGCAATTTAAAGTTAGCCGATTGGATGGTGACCGTAGTTATATTGAATCGATCAAGAGCTATCCGCTCAACATAGAAGCACGACACGTAAAAACCTATGTGGCCAAAGAGCCACCGAGCAACCAAAGTTTGGGTTCCATATCCATTGAAATCAATAATTCCATGATCTTGCTACCGGAAGAACCTATGAAAAGACGCTATTTTGATGAACGTGTAGGTTGGTTTGCCCGAGGGCAGGTAGATTATGGCCTTGAGGCCCAAGAAAGTAAAACAGTGCGCTATTTAGATCGCTGGCGATTAGAGGTCAAAGACGAAGATCTTGAAAAATACAAGGCAGGCGAATTGGTGGAACCCAAGAAACCTATCATATATTATATAGACCGCGCCACCCCGAAAAAGTGGATACCTTATATTAAACAAGGTATAGAGGATTGGCAAGTGGCGTTTGAAGAAGCAGGGTTTAAGAATGCCATCCTTGCCAAAGATCCACCTTCTGAAGAAGAAGACCCAGAGTGGTCGCCGGAGGATGTGCGATATTCTGTGGTTCGATATTTGGCTTCACCCATACCAAACGCCAATGGACCCCACGTAAGTGATCCAAGGAGCGGGGAAATTTTGGAATCGGATATCAATTGGTACCACAACGTGATGACCTTGTTGCGCAATTGGTTCTTTGTGCAAACAGCCGCCATTAATCCTGACGCCCAAAATGTCGCATTTAAGGATGAGATTATGGGGCGATTAATCAGGTTTGTGTCTGCACACGAAGTTGGGCATACCTTAGGTCTTCCCCACAACATGGGAAGTAGTGCCGCCTATCCGGTAGATTCACTACGCTCAGCCAGCTTTACTAAAAAACACAGTACTGCCCCATCCATTATGGACTATGCAAGGTTCAACTACGTAGCACAGCCTGGAGACGGAGATGTGGCCTTGATGCCCAACATAGGTGTGTATGACAAATATTCAATTCGGTGGGGATATAAACCCATCCTTGATGTTTCGGCGGAAGAAGAGAAACCTATTTTAAATGGTTGGATACGCCAACATGAAAATGACCCTATGTACCGTTTTGGGCATCAACAGATTGGTGACATCCATGATCCAAGCTCCCAAACCGAAGATTTGGGCGATGATGCGATCAAAGCCAGCACCTATGGTATTGAGAATTTAAAACGCATTGTTCCTAATCTAGGGGAGTGGACTACCGAAGACGGTAAAAACTACGATGACCTTGAAACCTTATACGGTCAGGTGTTGGCCCAGTACAGACGTTATATGGGTCATGTTTCCAATAATATAGGTGGGGTATACGAACATTATAAAACCTCAGACCAGATCGGTGCAGTTTATACGCACGTAAGCAAGGAACATCAAAAAAATTGCATGGATTTCTTACAGCAACAACTCTTTAAAACTCCAGAATGGCTTATCGATCAAGATATTTTTAGCAAGATCCAATACTCCGGTTCTGTGGAGAGGATACGTGCAACTCAGGTCCGCTATCTGAACACTATTTTGCATCTTGGAAAAATGGCACGAATTATTGAGAACGAAACCATAAATGGTAGGGACGCTTATGGTCTATTGGAAATGATGCAAGACATTAGAAGGGGACTATGGTCCGAAACCCGAAGCGGGAGGTCCATAGACACCTACAGACGAAACTTGCAAAAAGCACATATTGATCGATTGGCATACCTGATGACCGCAGAGAATCAGAAAAAACTGCCCGACTTTGGGGGCTATCGTAAGTCAACAGTGGTCAACACAAGTCAATCCGACATCCGATCCGTGGCTAGAGCAGAGCTAAAAAATTTAAAAAGGGACATCAGAAACGGTCTAGGACGAATATCCGATAGAATGAGCAGGTATCATTTGGAAGATTCCTTGGAACGTATTGATGCTATTCTTGACCCTAGTTAGTAGCTAGTCCATAGGAATTTACATTGAAAAGCGACCTTTTTTGGACAAACCTTGCATTTTGTCGATTATACCATACATTTTGCCTGGTTCACATCTAAAAAAGGTCGTTTCACAACATATCGTGGACTTATGCTGAAGGTTTGCCTATTTTAGTAATCCCAAATCCTAAAATCATGACCTACAAATTCAAAAGCCTAATATACTTCTGCTTTTTCCTCATCGCGTCCACCATATATTATGGTGTAGAACAATACGATAAATTCCAAGAACATCTTCGTACCAAAGAGCTGGTAGAAAACACCTTCGAGGACCACTTGGAACAGGAGGAATCCCAAGACGAAGTATTTACGGACCAGCAGTAGGTCATTTTCTAATCAAATCTTAAAAGCTTCATAAATGATGGTTTGGAAATTAAACCATTGGACCCTGCCTATGTCCAATTACCAAATCATTAAAAATTTAAGCATATGAAACGATTAGTAGTAGTAATGTTCTTATTGATGTCTGTGGGTGTATTTGCCCAAAGACATCAGGGTTCAAAAATGGGAAAAGGGTATAAAAGCGACCTAACGGCAGAACAGCTGGCCACCCTTCACACTAAAAAATTAACCTTGGCCTTGGACCTTACAACCCGGCAACAAAAGCAGGTAATGGAAATCAGCTTGGAGCAAGCCGAAACAAGAAAGGCCAAACATGAAGAAATTAAGGCCAAAAAAGAAAGTGGTGAGTGGAAAAAACCAAGTGCGGATGAGCGATTTGCCATGGAAAACGCACGTTTGGATCGTCAAATTGCCCATCATCAGAGAATGAAAGAAGTCTTGGATGAAGAGCAATACCAAACTTGGAAGAAGCTTACGCTATTAAAAAGAAAGAACGGCAAAAAGAAAATGCAGGAGAGAGGAAGAAGAGGATAGTGTTTTTTGTTGATTTTAGAAGCCCCGCCTCGCCATGGACGGGGCTTCTTTTTTTTAGATATTTTTATTCCTAACACCACGATTCAATTTCAGCCAAAGAACCATTTTAACACTTTCTGCCGTATATATTTCAACCTCCCTAAGGACTGTCCTAATCCTTAAAATTTGAAATATGAAAGCAATAGATTTTTTTACAGTCCTGGCCCTCCTATTTACTATTCATTTAACCAGCGCCCAAAGTATTCCATGTGCACAAGCTGAATGCGACTTCCAAATTGGAGAACAAGTATATGTCTTTGGAAATGATGTTAAGCTTCGTGCCCAACCGAATACCAGTTCCGAGGTTTTGGAACTTCTCAAAATTGGGGAATGGGTTGAAATTCTTGAAAAAACTGAATTTTCATGGCCGTATCGAGGGTTTGAATCTCCATTTTACAAAGTCAAGTATGATCAGGTAACCGGCTATATCCTTGGTGGATTACTATCCGGAAAGAGAAAGACCTTGAATGGAAAACACTATTATTTTGCCCTTTCGAAAGAAGGGGAGCAAACATTTATGAATGTGCGCCACGTAAAAAATGGCACCTATTTGGAGAAAAAGGTTCGATTAAAACACACGGATCTAAGTATTAAGGTATTGGATGACAAGGGACTTCCCGGCCTTGACGGTATCCTATATCTTGATTATCTATCCGAGGCGTGTGGTGTTGAATCCGGTGGGGTATACTTATTTGTACAGGATGGGGGCCTCAGCAATGTGGTTTCACTTTCCCGTGTTTCCGAAGCTGGAGTTTTTTATCGGTCCGAACAATTTATCTTTCCATTTGATAAAGGGGGTTTACCCGATAAGGTCCTGTTTAAGAAAGAACAGGGAGAGCTATTTGATGAGGCCACAAATTGGACCAAAACCACGGTTGAAATCCGAGAGCTTAGTTGGGTTAATGGCGAACTTGTTCCCAATTTTAGGCAAAAACCACCTACTGTGTTGTAGGTAATCCCGATAATTATCGGTGATTTTGCCGATATTCATAATTATCGGTGATTTTGCCGATATTTTTAATTATCGGTTATTTTACCGATATTTGTAGCAATGGATAAAACAATTGCAATTATCACCGGAGACATTATCAACTCCCGAAAGGCTACACCATTGACATGGCTGCCCTATCTGAAAGAGGCCCTAAACGACCATGGTAAGGAACCTCAGCAATGGGAAATTTACCGGGGGGATAGTTTTCAATTGGAAACCATTCCCGAAAAAGCCTTGGAAATTGCCATTTATATCAAAAGCTGTTTAAAGCAGCAAAAAGGAATCGATGTCCGTATGGCCATTGGTCTTGGTGAAAAAAATTATTCCTCAGAAAAAATCACGGAATCCAATGGATCAGCGTTTATACGCTCTGGGGAATGTTTTGAAAATCTGAAAAAACAAACACTGGCCCTTAAATCCGGTTCTGCAAGCTGGGATACCACCATCAACCTTATGCTACAACTGGCTGCATTGAGCATGGACAATTGGTTACCAGCAACTTCAAGGGTCGTAAAAACGGCCATGGAACACCCCGAGGCCAATCAAAATGAATTGGCTGCCATTTTGGACAATTCCCAGAGTAATATCAGTGAAGCCTTGTTGAGAGCCGGATTTGACGAGGTGCAAAAAATGATAGCGTATTATAAATCCCAATTCCCTAAATCATGACATTACTAGCCCTAAAACTTCTGTTGGCCCATTTCATTGGGGACTTTATGCTGCAACCCAGCCACTGGGTGGACGACAAGCTCCAAAAAAAATGGAAATCCAAATACCTCTATGCCCATATGGGTATTCATTTGGTAGCCCTATTGCTCCTACTTCAATTTCAGCATTTGGGACTCATCGCCTTTGTCATTGTAACCCACTTTCTCATTGATTTGGGCAAGTTGGCCTTTACCAATAGCAAAAATTACCGCTGGCTCTTTGCCCTGGACCAAATACTTCATCTTCTTGTTCTCACATTGGCCCTATACTGGCTTCACCCCTTTCAAATTGACCTATCGGCTCTATTCGCCGAAAAAAATCTGTTGCTGATCACCTTCTTGGTATTTGTGACCTTTGTTTCCGGTATTTTAATGCGAATGCTCTTGGCACCCTATATCGATGAAGTCGTCAAAGATGATTCTGAAGAAGGCGGCTCCTTAAAAAATGCAGGAACATATATAGGCATGTTGGAACGACTCTTTGTCTTCGGATTCATTTTAATGGGACAATGGGCAGCCATTGGCCTATTGATAGCTGCCAAATCCGTATTTCGTTTTGGAGATCTAAACAAAGGGAAAAACAGAAAACTCACCGAATATGTGCTCATCGGTACTTTGCTAAGCTTT
>JBCCUY010000102.1:0-10207 GCA_039196145.1 Bacteroidota bacterium | reverse complement strand
TTTAAAATATGCTCAAAATTATCATCTATCATATGCTCTGCAGCGTAATCTATTCTTATCTGCTCTAAACCTTCCTCAACCATTTTTTTTGATAGTTCTTTAAAAGAATCCTGGATTGATTCAGGTGTGTTATCGTAAAGATTGTTTAGAATATGCGGTGTACATATAAAATTTGTAATCCCAAATTCGGAGAAGCCCTTTATGAGATCAATTGAGTCTTCTACGGTTTTAGCCCCATCATCTATTCCTGGTAAGATATGGTTGTGTATATCCACAAACCCATGTAGATAATCTACCAAATAGATTTTCCTTTGAAAAAAGCTGAACATGACTAAAATTTGGATGGTAAATATAAGGGATATCTTTGCGACATAGGTTCTCTATTTCCCGATGCAAAAATTAGAAAAAATATTTCCCAAAAGATCATCTGTGGTAACTGTACCGGTGATTTCCCCTAAATGGAAAAGTGCTTGCCTAATATCTATGGCCATAAGGTCCGAAGAAAGCCCTAGCTCCATCCCCTCTTTTACTTTTTGAATCTCTTCCAAAGCCTTCACAAGTGCCTGATAGTGTCTACTGTTTGTTACGATGGTCCCATCTCCGTCCAAGCCACCGGATACCACTAAGGAAGTCAACTTTTCTTCCAACTCCCTTACCCCAAATTTATCTTTGGCCGAGAGAAACAGTAAAGCGGGCACCTGTTTTTGCAATCCTGATTTTTGATCTTTCGTCAATAAATCCACTTTGTTGCAAATGGGTAGAACCTCTTTTTCTGGAAATTTTTGTTTGATTTTCTCCAATTCGGAAAGATCAAATTCAACTCCGTCAAATAGAAATAGGATAAGCTTAGCTTTTTCTATTTTATCAAAGGTCCTTTCAATCCCGATCTGCTCAACTTCATCTCGAGTCTCCCGTATTCCAGCGGTGTCTATAAACCGAAAATTAATCCCTTCTATGGTGATTTGGTCTTCCACCGTGTCTCGAGTAGTTCCAGGTATATTGCTGACTATGGCCCGCTCTTCGTTCAATAGGGCATTGAGCAAGGTGGACTTGCCCACATTGGGTTTCCCAACAATGGCAATGGGAATTCCATTTTTAATGACATTTCCAAGTGCAAAAGAATCTATAAGTCTTTTTAATACCTCACTTATTCTTATCAATAGTTCCGAAAACTGGGTACGGTCTGCGAATTCAACATCTTCTTGGGAAAAATCCAATTCCAGCTCAATTAAAGAGGCAAAATTTAGGAGCTCCTCACGCAATTTTTGGATTTCATGACTGAAACCTCCCCGCATTTGCTGTATGGCTACCTCATGGGAAGCCTTACTATCGCTTGCGATAAGGTCCGCAACGGCTTCTGCCTGACTTAAGTCCATTTTTCCGTTTAAGAATGCTCGCAGCGTAAATTCCCCGGGAGCTGCCATCCTGCATCCAGAAGACATAAACAATTGCAAGATTTGTTGCTGTATGTAAGCTGAACCATGACAGGAAATCTCTACAACACTTTCTCCTGTGTACGAATTAGGCCCCTTGAAAATGGATAACAGGACTTCATCAAGAATTCGATTCTCGGCAACAATATGCCCCAAATGAATGGTATGGCTTTTTTGCTTTCTAATATCCTTGGTCTTTTTGGGTTGAAAGCACTTATGGGCAATATCAATCGCATCAGTGCCCGAAATCCGTATTACCGCAATGGCTCCTTTGCCAGGAGCAGTGGCCATGGCCACAATGGTGTCTGAATAAGCCATAAGCGCAAAAATACGAAATACGCCTATGTTGTAACATTTTGCCTTAAATCGATACGTATAGGGTACATCATTAAAATCAATCAAAAATGGAAGTCATCAATCAAAACGTAGTTAGAAAGGACAACACCCTGTTGTCCATAGCACACCTCACCCAGTTGTTACATTATGTAACAGGGTTTGGAGGATTCATCGTACCATTGGTTATTTGGTTAACCGCAAGAAGATCTGTGGAGGGCATGAATGAGCATGGAAAGGCCATCATCAATCTTCAGTTAAGTCTGTTGCTTTATATAATTATTAGTGTTCCGGCAATTTTGCTATTGGGTCTTGGAATTCTTGGACTTATAGGCGTCGCGATTTTGGGATTTGTCCTACCTATCGTTAATGCTGTCAAGGCTGCCAATGGGGAAGCGCCCTCTTATTTCATGACCATACCCTTTATATAGTTGAAAAGCGGGAATGGTAGTTCCCGCTTTTGCTATTTTAGGTTGGTATTGAGTTAGCTGTTCAGCATAACTGGCATAACGAGCATGGTTACGTGTTCACCTTCATCAAGTCCATCTACCGGAGTCAATATTCCCGCACGATTGGGCAGACTCATTTCCAAAGAAACCTCGTCAGATGAAAGATTGTTTAGCATTTCCACCAGAAATCTTGAATTGAAGCCAATCTGCATATCATCACCCTGATAGGCGCAAGACAGTCGTTCTTCGGCCTTATTGCTGTAATCCACATCTTCAGCAGATATATTCAATTCCGCTCCAGCTATTTTTAGCCTAATTTGATGCGTGGTTTTATTTGAAAAAATGGAAACCCTTCGTACGGAACTCAAAAACTGATTTCTGGAAATGGATAGTTTATTTGGATTTTCCTTTGGAATAACCGCTTCGTAGTTGGGATACTTCCCGTCGATAAGTCTACAGATCAATTCAGAATTATCAAAAACAAACTTGGCATTGCTGTCGTTGTATTCAATGGTCACTTCGGACTCTGACCCAGCTAGAATCCCCTTCAAAAGGTTTAAGGGCTTTTTCGGCATAATAAACTCTGCCACCTGCGAGGCCGTCACATCATTTCGCTGGTATTTAACCAATTTATGTGCATCCGTCGCCACAAACGTGAGGTTCTCCGTGGAAAACTGAAAAAACACCCCGCTCATTACAGGTCTAAGATCGTCATTACCAGCTGCGAAAATGGTCTTTGTAATAGCTGTTGCCAAAATATCCCCCAAAAGGGTAGTGGAACTTGGATTGGAAACTTCAACTGCTTTTGGAAACTCGGCTCCATCTGCATAGGCCAATGCATATTTTCCGTGGTTGGAGCTGATTTCCACCGTGTTGTTGTCCTCAACCACAAAAGTCAAAGGCTGTTCCGGGAAAGTTTTCAACGTATCCAGCAAAAGTCTTGCTGGTACCGCGATGGTTCCCTCAGCATCCGAATCCACCTCCAGCACCGAACTCATGGTGGTTTCCAAATCAGAAGCTGAAACCGTTAGTTGGTTTTGTTTTAGGTCGAACAAAAAATTATCTAGGATAGGAAGCGTGTTACTATTGTTGATTACGCCGCCTAAAACCTGTAATTGCTTTAGTAAATATGTACTGGATACAATAAACTTCATTCAAGAAATTCTTTTAGAATTAGGCCTCTTTCACCATAATTGTTAAAGGACCATTAAATGGATAAAAACAAATATATCTTAAAAGCTCCAAGCAAAGAAACAAATTTATCAACACTTAGGCTGCGTATTTCCGCTTTCTGTAAAGGCTGAACGCTATTCCGAGCAAAAGCGTGAGCAGTACGGGAATGCCTATGTTTATAAGTTGCCATTTTGTACGCTGTTCCGCTATTTTTTCAACATCGAGCAAGGGAATGGAAACACGTTTGTTTCTTATGTTGATGAGTCCCTTGTCATCCAGAAGATAGTTGATACAGTTCACCAAAAATTCCTTGTTGCCATAAGAGCTGTTCGTCCACTTATCATAGCCCAACTCCAATGGCAGACCATTTCTTAGTTGGTTTTTGATAACATCCCCATCCGAAATTACAATCATCTTGTTCTCCGGACCCTCTTCCAAATCGGACTTTAAATCAACCGGTTTCACCCTATTCTTAAAAACAGAGTTGAACGAACCTTCAACCAATACGGCTAATGGCTGCCCTCCCTTATTATATATTGACTTGTCGGGCGGGGTATTCAAAATATCAAATCCTATTTGCTTGGGTGTGGCCTCCGTTTTTGATAGTGGTGAGCTTTGTAGCAGTACGGTGTGTACATAACTGTTTTGAAGCACGTCCATGGCGCCCGCAAACTGGTAACGTACGGCTTCAATATTTGTATTTATAGGATGGTTGTTCTGCGAAAAAACCATGGGATTATAGTACCAAGGCACTGGATTGTATTGGGAATCGTTTCCATCTCCGGAGGCCAAAACTATCTGGGTGAAATAAAGATCGTTTACCAGGACCGGATTGATACGAATACCATATTTGAAGAAGAAATCTTTTAGGTTCAGTTCCCTTGGAATGGCCATTGCACTTCCCCCTCCTTTGAAAATACTGTCTACCTCCATGGCAACTTGGTCAATCAGCCAGATGGAACGACCCCCGTTCACCACAAACTGATCCAAAATATATTTTTCCTCGTCCGAAAAGGCTTCGGTGGGTTTGGCAATTAAAGCCAAGTCAAACTCCTGCAACTGGTTCAAAACCTTTTGGGGATTGGAGGCCACAGAATCCAGAGTTATGGCTCCAATATTGTAATAATCCCTAATGGTGGTGAGGTAATCAGCTATATACAGGTCTTCAAGCTCTCCATTGCCCTTGATTACGGCCACCCTCTTTTTTTCGGTTATGGAAAGTTTAGTAAAAGCATCCGCAAAAGCGTATTCCAATTGTTGAACGGAATTATTGATACGTTCTTCCATGGACGTTCCAAGCTTGTTTTTTAGCAAAGGGACCTTTACCGTTTGGTTTTGATAGTTCACCATGGCCCATGGAAACACCAGTTCCTGAGAGACCTTCCCATTTTCCTCAACTGTTACATTTGCAGGGGTCAGACCAATTTGCTGCAAATCTGCTATGGTTTGCTGAGCTTGCGCCTCATCCTCCAGGGGGTTTACCAAATTATACTGGATGTTCTGGTTCTCCGAGCGAAAAGAGGTCAACAGTTGTATGGTTTCCACTTTTAATCGGTTGAACTCAGGGGGTATGTTTCCATCCAACAGAATATCAACGATAACCGGGGCATCGAACTTTCTGGCAGTCTCGATGGCCGGTTCGGAAAGCGTGAATCTTTTATCCTCTGTAAGGTCTAATCGTGTGTAGAGATATTGGGCCGCAACATTTATTACAATGATTAGACCTAGCGCTTTCAAAACGGATACCGGGAACTTCATCATTTTGGAAGTTGTTTTAGGCGTTCGTTTGTCAGGAATAGAAAGAGGAGGGTGGTGGAAATAAAATAAACCAAGTCCCTTGTATCCAGTATTCCCCTGCCTATACTATCAAAGTGGGCTTTTGCACCAAGACCTTGTATCAGACGAGGTGTTTCTCCCGAACTGAACAAGGTGGACAAAGCTTCAAAACCATTAAAAAAGATAAAACAAATCAGAATCCCTAAAATGAAGGAGATAATTTGGTTTTCGGAAAGAGTTGAGGTGAATATTCCAATTGCAGTGTAGGAGGCCATCAAAAATAAAAGTCCAAAATACGAACCCATAACCACTCCCAAGTCATAATTTCCTTCGGAAATGCCAAGCTTTGAAATCGCCCAAACATAGATCAAGGTTGGCAAGACAGCTATCACGCACAACAGAAATGCACCCCAAAACTTTCCTAGAACCAGTTTCCAGGTTGAAATAGGTTTTATCAACAACAGCTCCAAGGTTCCTACTTTGCGTTCTTCGGAAAAGCTCTTCATGGTAATGGCGGGAACCAAAAAGATAAAAATCCAAGGTGCCAACAAAAACAGATTGCCCAAATCAGCAAACCCATAATCGAATATATTGTAGTCTCCTTTGAAAACCCAAAGAAAGAGCCCGTTAAGCAACAGAAACAGGCCTACAATCAAATACCCTATCGGGGAGGTGAAAAATGATTGTACTTCTCTTTTAAATATTGCGAACACAGTATTTCTTATTGTTTACAGGTCATTGTTTTTGGATAATTGCTGCACGCTCCATGCCTCTGGTTTTTCCGAAAATAATAGCTTTGTCTGGCCCCATACTTCCTTGAAAAATTCAGAATTGCGATAGTCTTCCAAATCACTTTCTTCCGTCCAATGGCTATAGGTGAAAAACACATTCGGATTTTTAATATCCCGATATCCTTCCACCAATCTACAACCCTTGAAAGCTAAAATTCCTGGTCGCGAAACCTCAAAAATCCGCTCAAAACTAGGAATATTTTCGGGTTTAAAGGTCAGCTTTACAATGCGTATAAGCATTTATATAAAATTTATGGTTACCGTATCCCTGTAGTTCAGCCCCAGAAGGGTGGAAGCCCCTCCAACACTTTTCAAATCACTTTTGTAGATGGCCAACTCCACATAACCTGCACTGTTGAACAATGCCAGCACATCACCCGGACCCTTGCGCTGCGTTCGGTCCAGATCATAATTAATGATACCATTGTAACTGTTATGGATATTCCTGATTTTGTTGGTTCTTGCGATAACCTCAAATTCCCTTCCGTTCCGGTAGGCCTCAAAAAGCCCACGTTGAATGTTGGTGATAACATTTCCGTAGTTGTCGATGTAAATCACATTGCCAACAATGCTATTGCCATTATTGGTGATTCTCGGTTCAAATTCTTTAAGTTCCTTCAACTGTTCAAAAGGCCTTCCAATGACCTCCAGTTTGCCTCCCCTTGCAATATGACAGGCTACTTCAACAAAAACATTCAACACAGGAAATGAACTTAGGTTAAGCTTGGGAATATCTATTTCCATTATTTGATCTGGGGTAGATTCGGAAGTGATCAATGAAATGACCCCGTTGTTCGCACTAATAATAAATTGCCCATTTACCTGCACAACGATATGCTGGTTCTCAGGGGAAAGTTCAGAGTCCACACCTACAATATGTACCGTACCTTCTGGGAAATTTTGATAGGCATTTTTAAGGATATAGGCGCACTCTTGGATATTAAATGGACTGACCACGTGAGAAATATCAACAACATTAACCTCTGGGAGATTGTTCAGGATTGTTCCTTTAATAGCACCTACAAAGTGATCTTTATGTCCAAAATCTGTAGTTAACGTTATGATTGCCATGCAATACTGTTGATATGTTTTTCGGTGCTCAAATTGATTTTTGGTTAAGTTTGTGGGATAAAATTAAATAAAAAAGAAAGAATACTTTTCTTCAAAAATAACCTTAAAACAGCCCACTTTTTTTGAACGAACTTATTATTGAATTGACGGAGATAAGCCCGCAGGACTTTTTTGGGCAGCGGAATGAGAATATTGAACTACTTAAAAAATACTTCCCAAAACTTAAAATAGTTGCCAGGGGCAGCAAAATAAAGGTCTACGGTGACGAAGAACTCCTTGAGGAGTTTGACCGGCGCTTCGATATGCTCACCAATCATTTTGCCAAATACAACAAGTTGGATGAGAATATGATCGAGCGTGTCCTGACCAGTAATGGCCAAGAAGAACTTTCTTCGTCAAAAAGTAGTGGTGAGGTTTTGGTCCATGGGGTAAGCGGTCGATTGATCAAGGCCCAAACGGTGAACCAACGCAGATTGGTGGACGCCTGTAAAAAGGATGATATGGTTTTTGCCATAGGACCAGCAGGAACGGGAAAGACCTATACCGGTGTAGCATTGGCGGTCAAAGCGCTGAAGGAAAAACAGGTGCGGAGGATTATTCTAACGCGCCCGGCCGTTGAGGCGGGGGAGAACCTGGGGTTTTTACCGGGGGACCTTAAGGAAAAATTGGATCCTTATATGCAGCCCTTATACGATGCGCTTCGTGATATGATCGCACCAGAAAAATTGGAGAAGTATATCGAGGATGGAACCATTCAAATAGCGCCCATGGCATTTATGCGGGGAAGAACCCTGGATAATGCTTTCGTTATTCTTGACGAGGCCCAGAATACTACCCATGCCCAAATGAAGATGTTCTTGACCCGAATGGGCAAAAACGCCAAGTTTTTATTGACCGGTGATCCTGGACAGATTGATTTACCAAGGCGGGTTATTTCGGGTCTTAAGGAGGCGCTCCTTATTCTTAAGAATGTTGAGGGCATCAGTATAGTCTATCTCGATGATAAGGATGTCATTCGACATAAACTGGTGAAAAAAGTAATAGACGCCTATAAAAATATAGAGCACCAAAACTAGCGCCCATGTCCAATACCCTAATGGATACCAACTTTCAGTTCCCGGGACAGCAACAAGTCTATAAAGGAAAGGTTCGGGAAGTATACACCCTACAAAATGATATTTTGGTAATGATTGCCACGGACCGCCTTTCTGCCTTTGACGTGGTTATGCCAAAAGGAATACCCTTTAAAGGGCAGATACTAAACCAGATTGCCACCAAGATGATGCAGGCCACCGAGGATATTGTTCCCAACTGGCTTTTGGCGACACCAGACCCAAACGTGGCAGTTGGAAAGGCATGTGAGCCTTTTAAGGTGGAGATGGTGATCAGGGGGTATATGTCGGGTCATGCTGCACGGGAATACAAGACTGGAAAACGTATGTTGTGTGGAATACCTATGCCAGATGGAATGCAAGAGAATGATAAGTTTCCAGACCCCATAATTACCCCGGCGACCAAGGCTGAACAGGGTGACCATGATGAAGACATTTCCAGAGAAGAAATCCTCAGGCGGGGAATTGTGGCCAAAGAAGACTATGAAATCCTCGAAAAATATACCAGAGCCCTTTTTCAAAGAGGGACAGAGCTTGCTGCCAAAAGGGGATTGATTTTGGTAGATACCAAATATGAATTTGGAAAAACCAAAGAAGGAGAGATTGTGCTCATTGATGAGATCCATACTCCGGATTCTTCCCGTTATTTTTATGTGGACGGATACGCGGAAAGACAGGCGAAGGGGGAACCACAGAAACAATTGTCCAAAGAATTCGTTCGTCAGTGGTTGATTTCCAATAACTTTCAAGGTTTGGAAGGTCAGACGGTGCCACTCATGAGTGATGCGTATATCGAATCGGTTTCCGAACGCTATATCGAACTGTATGAGAGTATTACGGGCGAAGATTTTATACGTGCAGATGTTTCCAGCATCCAAGAGCGCATTGGGAACAATGTTTCCAAGTACCTGGCGGCCCTTGCATAAATTTCAATATTCCAACGCTTTTTGTGTGATGCTCTAATTTAACTGGGGTCTTCTTTGCAGATTTCATATATTTCAAGAATAAACCAACCTTGAAATGGACAAACTGCAACGCAACAAATACTGGCGGGAAAATTTACGATACCTCGCTATACTTCTTTTAATCTGGTTTTTGGTCTCCTACGGATTCGGTATTCTGCTGGTAGATGAACTGAATACGATCCGTTTGGGAGGTTTTAAACTTGGCTTTTGGTTTGCCCAGCAAGGTTCCATTTACGTTTTTGTAGCGCTAATTTTTATCTATGTCCGATTAATGAACAAATTGGATAAAAAATACAAGGTAAACGAATAGGCTATGGGAATACAAACTTGGACTTTTATCATCGTTGGAATCACATTTGCCCTATATATTGGAATTGCCATTTGGTCTCGAGCAGGCTCCACAAAGGAATTTTATGTTGCTGGAGGAGGGGTTTCACCATTGGCGAACGGATTGGCCACTGCTGCCGATTGGATGTCCGCCGCTTCATTTTTGGGAATGGCGGGAATCATTGCATTTTCTGGTTATGACGGTTCCGTATATCTTATGGGTTGGACAGGCGGTTACGTGTTGTTGGCCTTGCTATTGGCACCCTATCTCAGGAAATTTGGAAAATTTACGGTACCGGATTTTATCGGTGACCGATATTACAGCAATGTAGCAAGAACAGTTGCGGTGGTTGCAGCTCTTTTTGTATCCTTTACTTACGTGGCCGGTCAAATGCGCGGTGTTGGGGTGGTCTTTTCCAGATTTTTGGATGTTGAGGTCAATACAGGAGTGTACATAGGAATGGCAGTAGTGCTTTTCTATGCTTTTTTGGGAGGGATGAAAGGAATTACCTATACCCAAGTGGCGCAATATTGTGTGCTCATTTTTGCCTTTATGGTGCCCGCAATTTTTATTTCCATGATGGCTACGGGAAATCCTATACCGCAACTTGGATTTGGTTCTGCTGGAGAAGATGGGGTGTATTTATTGGATAAATTGGATGGTTTGATGACCGATTTAGGGTTTACTGCATATACAGATGGTACCAAGTCCACTACGGATATCTTTTTTATAACCGCAGCTTTGATGTTGGGAACAGCAGGTCTACCACATGTAAT
>JBCCUY010000101.1:0-10226 GCA_039196145.1 Bacteroidota bacterium | reverse complement strand
ATGCTACAGTTCCAAGACCAACTGTGGATGGGGCTTGATAATGGTTTGGCCCGCGCAAAACTGAACAATCCCATTACCTACTTTACAGATTTTTCAGGGTCATTGGGAATGGTGTATGACATTGCACTTTTCAACAATCGTCTTTATCTGGGAAGTAATACCGGTGTATTTTATTTTGAAAATGACAAGCTACTTTTTGTAGAAGGCTCCCAAGGCCATGTGTGGGACCTGGAGCTCATAAACGGCGATTTGCTTTGTGGGCATAATACAGGCACCTACCGTATCGTAAATAACAAGTTTGAGAAAGTGTCCGATTTTTCAGGAGGTTATGCTTTTGCCCGGATTCCCCAGCAGCAATCAACCTATGTTCAAGGGACCTATAATGGCTTGGCACGATATAATATGGACGCCCAAGGAAACTGGGAGGTTGTTAAAATAGGTAACTTCGATGATCCCATAAAGCACTTGTGCTTTGAGACCCCAAATGTACTTTGGGCCGCACATCCATATAAAGGGTTTTATAGAATTCAATTGGATGATACCCATAGCCATGTGGTATCCATTACCCAATACGAAGATCAACAAGAACCCAGCGCTTATAATGTAAAGCTTTACAACATCAAGAACCAGATTGTCATTCGGGGCGAGAACTCGTGGTATAAATATGACCCGATTCTGGATCGGATTGTGGCCTTTGAGGAATTTCAAAAATTCAATGATCAAGAACTTCTTTCTTTTGACAGCAATCATTTCTGGTTTGTCAATAGGGAGGGCAAAAAGGAAATTATCCACACTGACCTTAAAAGGGATAGTCTCACCATTTCCGATTTTTCGTTAAACGAAAGACTGGCACCCGACTCCCAGAATATTATAAAAATCAATGATTCTGTTTCCTACATCACCTTAACGGATGGATTTGCCATGGTAAACACCAATATTCTTGATGGTTGGTTAGAGAATATAAGGCTTCCAATACCGCATATTCAATTACTTAAAGATGAAGCGACTTCCCATCCATGTTCTGGGCAAAATATTGAAATCCCCTACAAGGACTCTCAAGTAATAGCACTTCAAATATCTGCTTCGGAGTTGATGCAACCCCGTTATCGGTATGAGCTTTTAGGCCCTACAAGGTATTCCGAGGTAATTGAGGAAGGTTTCGTTCAGTTCCAAAATCTTCCGCATGGAGACTATACCTTTAAGGTATATACCGTTGGTCAGGACAATCTAAGCTCGCTACCTCGTAGCTTAGACTTTCATATAGCCCCACCTTGGTACTTGTCCAAACCAAGTCTTCTCCTTTATTCGCTTTTAGGCATTGGTATTGTTTTTATGGTACGTTTCTACAACAAAAGAAAATTCAAAAGAAAACAACTCCAATTGGAGGCAACGCTTAAAAAAGAACAAGAAGAGCAATTGGCTGCGCTTGAAAAGGAAAAATTGGCAAGGGAAATAAAACTGAAACAAAACGAACTGGCCAGTACCACCTTGAACATCGCAAAAAAGAACGAGATGATTTTGGAGTTCAAGAATATGCTGGTACTCAATAAGGACAAATTTTCCAACTCCCAACGGTACCGCTCCTTTCTGAAAAAACTTAACAATTCGATCAAGGACAACGATGATTGGAAACGATTCGAGGTCAATTTTAAGGAACTTCACGAAGACTTCTTTGAGCGCTTGCTCAAGGCGTATCCCAATCTAACTCCCAAGGATCTCAAGTTATGTGCTTATCTCAAAATGAATTTATCCACCAAGGAAATTGCCCCATTGATGGCCATATCCGTTCGCGGTGTAGAAATACATCGATACAGACTACGCAAAAAACTGGAAATTGACAGCTCAAAAAGTTTATCTAACTTTTTAATAACCTTCTAAGAACTTAAATTCCAGAACTTTTCTTACAAACTCTACCTAAAGTCCAATACATCATTACTACATCAAACCAGAATTATTCTTTCTCATTTTACAACTCTTACTACTGCAATACCCAATAAAATGGACATCTTCAGCCTTTTAAAAAGTGATGTATTTTTTATGTAGCGCGCATATCCCGGTAAAACACACCTCGTTGTTAATTTAGCAAAAACACAACTCAACTTTTAAACTATTATGAAAATTAGAAACGTATTTTTAACAATATTGCTTTTATCGCTCCAAATGGTTGCGTATAGTCAAAGTAATATTACAGTTTCAGGAACGGTTACAGATGCAACTGGTCAACCTTTACCCGGGGCATCCGTAATTGAAAAAGGTACTACAAATGGTGTGCAAACCGATTTTGACGGGAACTACACCTTAGCCAACGTTGATTCCGAAGGTATTTTGGTCATCAGTTACATCGGCTACCTAGCAATGGAAATTCCTGTTGACTCAAGAACTGCCATCAATGTAAGCCTTCAAGAAGACACCCAACTCCTGGACGAGGTGGTTGTTGTAGGTTATGGTACGCAGAAAAAAGCTGATTTAACAGGGTCCATAACAACTGTAAAATCTGAGGATATTGTCCGAACACCTTCTGGCGCCGCCATGCAGTCCCTTCAAGGTAAGGTGGCAGGTTTGCAAGTGGTAAGTAGTGGTGCTCCGGGTACAGGACCTACAATCCGTGTAAGGGGTTTGGGCTCTTTTGTTAATGGCGCTTCGGACCCACTTTACGTGGTAGATGGAGTTTTCTTTGACGATATTGACTTCCTTAATCCCGAAGATATTGAGAGCATTTCACTTTTAAAGGATGCTTCCGCAACTTCCATTTATGGGGTAAGGGCCGCCAATGGTGTGGTTCTCATTCAAACCAAATCCGGTAAGGCAAACCAGAAACCCCAAATTACCTATAATGGATATCAATCTGTTCAAATAGCCCAGAATTTAGTAACACTTTCCAATACGGAGCAGTTTGCCACCTTAGCCAGGGAGTCTGGCTCGGATGCCGAGGCGCAGTTTATTGAAAACGCCATTCAACGCTACGGAAGAAGTCGCATAAATCCTGATGTTCCAGCGGTGAACACAGATTGGTACGACCTGATCCTTCGTCATGCGCTTCAGCAAAATCACAGTTTTGGCGTCTCTGGGGGAATAGAAGACATTACCTATTCTGTAGGACTAAACTATTTTGAGCAGGAGGGCATTCTTAAAATGAAGAATGACTTTGAACGATTCAACATCAGGGGCAAACTGAATTTTGAGGTAAGTGACCGCCTCAATATCGGCCTATCAACCCTTTTCAGTAATTCCACAAGATATCGCCCAGAAGATACAGCCTTTGCTCTGGCTTACTTTGCGGTACCTGTTATGCCCGTTCTAGACCCTTCCAAAACGGATGCATTTCCAAGACCTTATGCCAACGCCCAGGATTTGGGATACAGAGGCACTCAAAACCCTTTCCCTATACTGGAAAACACCGAGAACAGAAACAAGGGAAGAAATTCCTTGATAACACTTGATCTTAGCTACCAGCTGGTACCGGACAAGCTCACTTTTAAAACCGCTTATTATCACAACTTTGAGACCCTTGAAGTTAGGGAAGTACGGCTCCCATTTTTTTTCGGTAACGGAAATGCTTTTAGGGAAAACGCCACTTTGATAAAAAGAAATGAAACACTATCCGAACAGACTTGGGACAACACTTTGACCTATACGGACAGTTTTGGCAAACACAATCTTACCCTTTTGGGAGGTACGGCGTTCAGGGATCGTTCTTTTGAGCAATTGGAAGCTACGGGGTTGAATTTCCCCAACGGCCCCGGGATTGGAGAGGAGTCCTACTTCTTGGATTTATCGGATACCATAGATGTAAGTGAAGGTGGAGATGGTGATAGGGCCACAGGAGATGATGGGTCAAGGGAATACTTCTTCTCTTACTTTGGAAGAGCAGCCTACAATTTTGACGACAAGTACCTTCTTTATGGGACGTTTAGAGCGGACGGCACCAACAAGTATCAGGAAAAATGGGGATATTTCCCAGCTGTAGGAGCAGGTTGGGTCGTTTCTGAAGAGTCCTTTTTTCCTGAAAGTAAAGTCTTCAGCTATTTAAAGTTACGGGCAACTTGGGGGGAGTCAGGTAACGCCAACGTAGACTCCAGTTCAGGTGGAATAACCTCGGAGGAGGTCACCGCAGCTTTTGGTGACACCCAGTTCTCTGGTTTGGTTACAAGTAGTGACTTTGAAGCCCTAAAATGGGAAGTCACGGAAAGCACAAACTTTGGTATATCTGCCAGATTGTTCGACAATCAACTGTCTTTGGAAGCTGACTATTTTCAAAGGGACACCCGAGACGCCGTAATTCCGGTTTCAAGACTCCTTGTGCCAGGAACGACAAGACAAAATGTTGGGGAAATAAGAAATACAGGGTTTGAAATTGTACTGAATTGGAACAAACAGGTTTCCGATGATTTCAGTTATACCATAGGCGCAAACTTTGCAACCTTGAACAATGAAGTACTCGATTTGGCAGGTCAGGAGAATTTGACCAGTGGGGGTGACCTTGCCCAAAGAACTGTTGTCGGAGGGACCATAAATCCGTTTTTCGGACTTGAAGTCGCCGGTGTATATCAGACACCGGAAGAAGTACAGAATGACCCTGCCGCACAAACGGCCATAACAAATGGATTAACAGTTGAACCAGGTGATTTCAGGTTTGTGGACCACAATGGGGACATGATGATCGACGCGCAAGATCGGGTCGATTTAGGTTCCTATATCCCGACCTATACTTTTGGCTTCAATCTAGGGCTTAAC
This sequence comes from Bacteroidota bacterium, assembly GCA_039196145.1. GTDB lineage: Bacteria > Bacteroidota > Bacteroidia > Flavobacteriales > Flavobacteriaceae > Flagellimonas. The sequence goes on along the minus strand of JBCCUY010000101.1, from coordinate 5,492 downwards.
TATAAAGCATGGGATTTTTATTTGAATGTCATTGGCCAGGGCGGAAATGTCATCGCCAACCAAAGACGCTTTGCGATCAGACAGACACCTGACCCCAATATTGATCGGGACTTTGCCATCAACCGATGGAATGGCGCGGGTACAACCAATTCTTATCCTTCGGCACGAGGTATAAGAAATCCTTGGAGCAATCAGTTTTTGAGCAGTTTTTTTGTTGAGGACGGAGATTTTGTTCGATTACAAAATGTCACCCTTGGGTATACCCTACCCAAATTTGGCGGTGATTTTGATCCCAAGATTAGATTTTATCTAACAGCCGAGCGTCCGCTTACACTATTTGACTATAACGGTTTCACACCTGAGGTTCCAAATGGCAGGGACAATCAAACCTATCCCATCCCAGGAGTATACACATTTGGCGTAAATATTACAATTTAAAACAACAGCTATGATATATATGGAAACAAAAAAACTTTGTATGCTTCTTGCCTTTCTGGGCATTTTAATAGCAAGCTGCAGCAGTGAATTAGATCAACCGGAACTCAACAATAACTTTGCGGGAGGAACGGACTTTTCAAAAACCGATGACATGATTTTTTCCCTTGTCGGGGTGTACCAAGCAGTAACATCAAGGGGTTGGGAACAGCCTTTAGTGGTTTCCACTCGCGGAGATGATGTAAATGCGGCCGGGGACCAACAGGGACTTATCAATCAAGACCGGTATGTCTATGACAATTCATTTTTTGGATCGCGAACCTTTTGGGAAACCTACTATGGTGACATTATCACCGCACATACTGGAATGGAGCAGATTGAAAGGTACCAAGAGTTTGCAGACGATGACGGGATAGCTTTGGGTAACCAATATATTGCAGAAATGAAGGTGTTAAGGGCTGTGCTACTTTTTCATCTATCACAGGTCTACGGCGCAGTCTTTATTCCGACCTCTTCAGATCTCAATGAATTTGCCAATGTAACCTCTGTACCCACAAAGGATGAGGTTATGCAGCATATATCAGATCAGATGGACGAAGCATTGCCATTTTTGCCTGATATGCGACCCAACGAACGTACCGATTTACCCGGTGGGGTAACGCGTTATACCGCTTTGATGATCAAGGCCGTGGCTAATCAAGAACTCAAAAATTATCAAGTCGTAGCAGATGCAGCTGGCCAAATTATCACCTCTGGAAAATTCAGCCTGTTCAACGATTATTATGAATTGTTCAAAACACCCGGAAAATTGAGCGATGAAAGCCTGTTTGAATTTCAATATTCAGATTTTGGTCAAGGTGAGGGAGATCGCGTTGGTCACCTTTACAATCCCTACGGACCAAATAGTTGGGATCCTTCAATAGCAGGTTCGGGCAGTGGCTGGGGCTTTTTTGAACCCACCATTAAATTTGTTGAATTCATGTTGGACCGTGAAGAGAACGTTCGCCTGGAGACCTCGGTATTCTTCTCCCAAAGAGGTATAGATAGTCTAATCGCATCAACACCTTACACTGAAGCCACTTTACCAGCCTTCGTCTCGCCAACCACAAGGGATGGGGATACCAACACCGCTGATGTACGATCTATATTTTCAAGTGGCAAACACTATTTGCCAACCAATCAACTGATTCCCGGGCGTACGGGATACGGCAGCAATAAGCATTACATCGTTTTTCGTTATGCCGAAACACTTTTGGTTTATGCAGAAGCACTCTTGCAAGGGGCTTCACAAACTGCCATATCAGCGGATGATGCTGTAAACATAGTTCGATCTAGAGCCGGACAAGACCCATTGAACGGGGTTACCTTAGATCAACTTGTGGATGAAAAGTATGCCGAGCTCTCCATGGAGTGGGGTAAACGTTTTTTCGATATGGTTCGGTTGGAACGGTATGACGAACTAAGTTTTGGTGGTAGGACTTTTACACCCGATAGGGCCTTTGTTACCTATCACCAAGATCAAATAGACGAATTTCCAATATTGGGAGATATCGTAAACAATTAAAAAATTGTAATGATGAGAACTACGAAAATTTTAGCACAAAGTTTGTTGGCCATACTATTGTTTTATAGCTGTGACCAAGGTATAGATGGACTCACCCAAGTGGACCCGGGAGCAGATGCTTCCGCCCCACAGGTGACAATTAATTATCCCTTGGAGGGAACTACCATAAAAGTTTTGGAAGCTGTTACCTCCATCACGGTTGATTTTGAAGTAACCGATGATATTGAAGTTGCCAGCATTCAGGCATCAATAGATGGCAATCAAATTGCAGCAATGAGCGATTTTTTGGATTACCGCCGTGTCCTGGTCGATAATGTTACCTATGACAATTTAGCTGATGGCGATCATACTTTTAACGTTAGTGCCACGGATTTGGATGGTAAAACCACTTCGGTCACGGTTAATTTTGTAAAGGAACCCGCATATGTTCCCTTATACGCCGGGGAAGTCCTTTACATGCCTTTTGATGGGGATTATTTTGATTTGGTAGGATTAAGACCTGCAAACCAAATAGGTTCCCCAGGATTTAATGGGGAGGGTTTCGTCGGGCTCGACTCCTATGCCGGCGCATCAAACTCGCATTTGGAGCTTGCTTCGGAAGGTATGCTTTCAGATGAATTTAGTGCAGTGTTTTGGTACAAAGTAAATGCAGATCCAGACCGTGCGGGTATTTTGGTCATTGGGCCGCCGGATACGGAAAATGCGGGCTTCCCGGAAACCCAAAACCTAAGAACGAACGGTTTTCGCTTCTTCAGGGAAAATGCTGGAGGTGAACAGCGATTCAAGCTCAATGTTGGCACAGGTGCCGGTGAAGCATGGTTTGACGGGGGAGATGCCGCAGACCTACCTGCAGATGGCGGTTGGAGTCATATGGCCTTTACCATTTCCCAAAGTAGGGCCACAGTGTACATCAATGGAGAAATTGTGAGTCAAGGAGATTTTGCTGGGGTAGATTGGGCCAATTGTGACCTAGTTTCCATTATGTCGGGGGCTCCAAGGTTTACCGGATGGAACCACTTATCCGATTTAAGTAATATGGATGAGCTCCGAATGTTCAATAGGGAGCTTTCGCAAAACGAAATTCAAAGCATTATGGCCACTGAAGCCGGTGGTTTTGTGGGCTCTTTTGAAGGTGAAATGTTTTATATGCCCTTTGATGGGGACCTTACGGAAAAATTCTTGGATATAGATGCCACCACCGTGGGCACTACAGGATTTGCGGGGGAGAGTGTTGCGGGTAGCGATGCCTATGCCGGTGCTGCAGATTCGTACTTGACCTTTCCTACCAACGGATTGACAACAGAAGAATTTAGCGCGACCATGTGGTACAAAATAAACGCCGACCCGGATAGAGCGGGGATTCTGGTAATGGGACCTCCAGATACGGAACGTGCCGAATATCCAGATATCCAAAACTTAAGGACAAATGGCTTCCGTTTCTTTAGGGAGGCTGGTGGTGATGGACAAGTATTCAAATTGAATGTGGGCCGTGGTGACGGAGATTCTTGGTTTGATGGCGGGGCGACTGCTTCCATTCCGTCAGATACTTCGGATTGGGTTCATTTGGCATTTACCATTTCAAATTCGGAATGTGTGGTATACATTGATGGTGAAGCAGTTGCCCAAGGTGATTTTACCGGGGTGGATTGGACCGGCTGCGATATCCTGTCCATTGGTTCGGGAGCTCCCCGATTCAATCAATGGAACCACTTATCCGACCTGAGTTATTTGGATGAGTTAAGGCTTTTCAACAAGGCCCTTTCCCAATCCGAAGTACAGTCGGTAATGAATTTTGATCAATAAAAACGAACAGTAATATTTGAGTTAGTTAGTTTTCAATGAGGTTAGTTTTAATTTCAGCAGTTGTTCTGGCCATTGCATTCGGAGTAGCGGGATGCAATGGTCCCAGGGCATCCAAAAAAGAACCCATAGCCCAAAACGTTTCCAAAAACATCCATTCGGACGCAGAGCTGTTGGATATGGTCCAGCAACAGACCTTCAATTATTTTTGGGACGGTGCAGAACCCATTTCAGGCTTGGCCCGAGAACGCATTCATTTGGACAACATTTATCCCAATCACGATAAAGATATTGTTACCACGGGTGGATCTGGCTTTGGTCTTATGGCCATTCTGGTAGGAGTGGAACGTGGTTTTATTACCCGTGTCCAAGCGCTGGAGCGTTTTGAGAAAGTGGTTGATTTTCTTGAAAAAGCGGACCGTTTTCATGGCGCATGGCCCCACTGGCTATTGCCCTCGGGTAAAACTGCTCCATTTAGTGCCAAAGATGATGGCGGGGATTTAGTGGAAACCGCTTTTTTGATTCAGGGCCTGCTTACAGTAAAAGAATACTTCAAAGATGGGAATGAAAGAGAGGTAGAGCTTTGTGCTAAAATTCAAAATCTTTGGGAGGGTGTTGAATGGGATTGGTATACCAAGGGAGGTGAAGATGTACTTTATTGGCACTGGAGCCCTAAATACCAATGGGAAATGAACTTCCCGGTTGGAGGCTATAACGAGGCATTGATCATGTATGTTTTGGCGGCAAGCTCCCCTACCCATCCGATTGGCGAAGAGGTTTATAAAAAAGGATGGGCCAAAAACGGTGAGATTTCCAAGGACACCCTGTATTATGGTCTTAGGACCGAATTAAACCACTACGAACATGACAAAGCTCCTGTAGGTCCCTTATTCTGGGCCCACTACTCCTATCTCGGCATGAACCCTAAAGGGTTGACCGATTCATATGGAGATTACTGGAAATTGAACGTGAATCACGCCCGAATCCACTACAATCATGCCGTGGAGAACCCAAAAAACTTTAAGGGATATGGTAAAAATTGTTGGGGATTGACGTCAAGCTACTCCCCCAAAGGTTATGCTGGTCATAGACCAGATGAAGACCTAGGTGTCATTTCTCCAACAGCTGCTCTTTCCTCTATGCCCTACACCCCTGCAGAGAGTATGCAATTTCTGCGATTTATGTACCAAGAGCAGGATAGTTTAATTGGAAAATATGGTCCTTATGATGCCTTTAGCCTTCAAGATGACTGGTATCTCCCTAGATATTTGGCCATAGACCAAGGGCCCATCCCGGTAATGATCGAAAACTATCGTAGTGGGCTTCTTTGGAACTTGTTCATGACCAACAAAGATGTGCAAAATGGATTGGACAAACTTGGTTTTACATACCCTGAAGCCTCCCAAAATGATTAAACACAACTGCTTTTTTCTACTCACATTGATTGTTGTTTCATGTGGGCAAAGCGATGAGTTCACCTATACACCCATTGCGGTCCCCGATGATGAGGTTCTTCCACCGCCCGAACCTGCCATAAGTGATACCGAGTTGTTGGATCTTACCCAGCGTGAAACCTTCAAATACTTTTGGGATTTTGCCGAAAGTAATTCCGGTGCCGCAAGGGAAAGGTATCACCCAAACGAGCCTAGCAGGGATGCCCAAGTAGTCACCTCCGGCGGAACGGGGTTTGGAT
>JBCCUY010000100.1:0-10251 GCA_039196145.1 Bacteroidota bacterium | reverse complement strand
GGTAAAAAAGAAACCAAAACATATACCGTAAACAAGGATGAAGGCCCAAGAAAAGGTACCAACATCCCTACCCTCAACAAGTTACGGCCTGTTTTTGCGGCAGGCGGAAGCGTAACCGCAGGGAATTCTTCACAAATGAGTGATGGAGCGGCCTTTGTTATGGTGATGAGTGAGGAAATGGTCAAGGAATTGAATATGGAACCTATCGCGCGTTTGGTAAACTATGCCGCAGCGGGGGTAGAGCCTAGAATCATGGGAATTGGTCCGGTGAAGGCCATTCCAAAAGCATTGAAGCAGGCAGGATTGAAGCAGAACGATGTGGAGTTGATTGAGTTGAACGAGGCCTTTGCCTCTCAATCCCTGGCCGTGATGCGGGAATTGGATTTGAACCAAGAAATCGTGAACGTAAATGGGGGAGCCATTGCACTGGGACACCCTTTAGGTTGCACCGGAGCCAAGCTTTCCGTCCAACTTTTTGATGAAATGCGCAAGCGCGACATGAAAGGTAAATACGGAATGGTAACCATGTGCGTGGGGACCGGGCAAGGCGCTGCCGGGATTTATGAATTCCTAAACTAGAAATAAGATTTGAGTATTGGGTATTGAGATAAGATTCTCATGACTAAAGACCCAAGATTGATTACAAAAAAAATAGATATGAGTACAGAAACCCTAAATAAAGACATCCTACGAGGCGGCCAGTTCTTGGTCAAGGAAACCGATTGCGAAGACGTGTTCACCCTAGAGGATTTGAACGAAGAGCAAAAAATGATGCGCGAAAGCACCAAAGAATTTGTGGACCGAGAACTTTGGGCACATTGGGAACGCTTCGAGAAAAAGGATTATGCCTACACCGAAGAAACCATGCGCAAAGCTGGGGAACTTGGATTATTAAGTGTAGCGGTTCCAGAGTCCTATGGTGGCATGGGAATGGGCTTTGTCTCTACCATGTTGGTCTGTGATTACATCTCGGGTGCTACCGGTTCCTTCAGTACGGCTTTTGGCGCGCATACTGGAATCGGAACTATGCCGATTACCTTGTACGGAACCGAAGAGCAAAAGCAAAAATATGTTCCAAAGTTGGCTTCGGGAGAATGGTTTGGTGCCTATTGCCTTACAGAACCTGGCGCCGGTTCCGATGCCAATTCTGGAAAGACCAAGGCGGTTTTATCCGAAGATGGAAAACACTACAGTATCACCGGGCAAAAAATGTGGATTTCCAATGCGGGCTTCTGCAATTTGTTCATCGTTTTTGCAAGAATCGAAGACGACAAGAATATTACGGGCTTTATCGTAGAAAACGACCCTGAAAATGGCATTACCTTGGGAGATGAAGAAAAGAAATTGGGTATCCACTCCTCCTCCACCCGCCAGGTATTCTTTAATGAGACCAAGGTTCCTGTTGAAAATATGCTATCCGAAAGGGGAAATGGATTCAAAATAGCCATGAATGCCCTTAACGTGGGACGCATCAAATTGGCTGCGGCCTGTTTGGAGGCGCAAAGAAGGGTCATCAATGAGGCCACTAACTATGCCAACGAACGTATTCAGTTCAAAACACCAATAATGAGTTTTGGTGCGATTAAAGCCAAAATAGCCGATATGGCCACCAACGCCTATGCGGATGAATCGGCCTGTTATCGTGCTGCGAAGAATATTGAGGACAGAATTGCCATTCGTGAGGCAGATGGAAATTCCCATCAAGAAGCAGAGCTTAAAGGAGTTGAGGAATATGCCATTGAATGCTCTATCCTAAAAGTAGCTGTATCCGAACATGTACAGCATACCACAGACGAGGGCATCCAAATCTTTGGTGGAATGGGCTTCAGTGCCGATACCCCAATGGAATCGGCTTGGCGTGATGCGCGAATCTCAAGAATTTATGAGGGAACCAATGAAATCAACAGAATGTTGGCTGTTGGAATGTTGGTGAAAAAGGCCATGAAAGGCCACGTGGATTTGTTGGGCCCTGCAACTGCTGTGGGTGAAGAACTCATGGGAATCCCATCCTTTGATACTCCCGACTTTTCTGAACTCTTTTCTGAGGAAAAAGATTTAGTGGCCCGTTTGAAAAAGGTATTCCTTATGGTGGCTGGAAGTGCAGTTCAAAAATTTGGCCCCAGCTTGGAAGAACACCAAATGCTATTAATGTCAGCAGCGGACATTTTGATACAGATCTATTTGGCAGAATCCACTATCTTACGCACGGAGAAAAACGCTAAAAGATTTGGCGAAGATTCTCAAGCGACACAAATTGCAATGTCCAAATTGTATTTGTACCGTGCTGTTGATATCATCAACCAAAAAGGAAAAGAAGCCATCATCTCATTTGCAGAAGGAGATGAGCAGCGTATAATGCTAATGGGCCTTAAACGTTTTACGAAATATACAAATCAACCCAATGTCGTGGCACTTCGTACCGAAATAGCGGATAAAGTAGCCGCGGATAATGGGTATACCTTTGACTAATTCAAATAAATGCTGAAACAAAGCTTAATTTGGGAACCGCCTCTTTCGAGGCGGTTTTTTTATGGTTTATTTTGAAGCTTTGGGCAATCCCCATAACTTTATCCAATGAATAAAGAATTGCTCAAATCCGCATACAATACTGAGGATTTTAAGGAAATGGGATACCAATTGGTAGACCTTTTGGCCAACCATATACAAAATACCACTGAGGGAGAAAGTGGGAAGACCATCAATTGGAACGAACCGGACAACGAACTCGAATTCTGGAAAGGATTTCTAAAAAACGGTTCAAATGATGACTTCTTCAAGGAAGTATTGCTTCGCACCACACATACCCATAATCCAAAATACGTGGGGCACCAGGTGGCTGCCCCTGCTCCTGTTGGAGCACTAACGGGAATGCTTGGTTCCATCCTCAATAATGGAATGGCCGTTTACGAAATGGGCATGTCGCCTACCGCTATGGAACGCATTGTTTGTGATTTATTAGCTAAAAAACTGGGCTACAACCCAACATCGCGTGGTATTCTTACCTCAGGAGGCACATTGGCCAATCTTACCGCGCTACTGGCGGCAAGAAAAGCAAGGGTGGAAAACGATGTTTGGAACAATGGGCACAACCAACCCTTGGGAATTATGGTTAGTGAAGAAGCCCACTACTGTGTTGATAGGGCAGCTAAAATTATGGGATTGGGTGAACAAGGTATCTTTAAAATCCCCGTTGGCCCAGATTTTAGCATGGATATAAGTCAGTTAGAAGCTCATCTACAAAAAGCCACGGAAAAGGGCATCCAGATTTTTGCCGTGGTTGGCAGTGCGCCCTCCACAGCAACTGGGGCTTATGACGATTTGAATGCTATTGCCGATTTTGCCACCAAGCACAAACTGTGGTTTCATGTGGACGGAGCCCATGGCGGTGCGGCCATTTTTTCCAAAAAATACAAGCATTTGCTACAAGGCATTGAAAAATCGGATTCCGTGGTCATCGATGGTCACAAAATGCTAATGATGCCCACGATTACAACAGCTTTGATTTTTAAGGACGGTACGCATTCGCATTCCACTTTTGCCCAAAAAGCGGATTATCTGCTCACAGAAACAGAAGAGGAAGATTGGTACAATGGCGGTAAAAGAACTTTTGAGTGCACCAAATCCATGATGAGCCTGCATTGGTTTCTTTTGTTTAAAATGTATGGCGAAGATGTATTCGATCAAAATGTAACCGTCCTATATGATTTGGCCAAAGCATTCGCAGAAATCATTACAGCTAAAAAACAATTTGAACTGGCGTTCCAGCCGATGTCCAACATTCTTTGCTTCCGGTTTGTGGATGCCAAGCTCAATCCAAAGGAATTGGATGCACTGAACGCTTCAATACGGCAAGAATTGTTAGTAGATGGAGAGTTTTATCTGGTGCAGACCAAACTCAATGGCATCTATTACCTAAGAACAACCTTAATGAATCCTTTCACGACCACAGCGCATTTGGAACAGCTCCTGGAGCGAATTTCTTCAACCGCTAAAAACAAATTGGCACAGCTTATCAGCTAATGGATTCCAAAATCTTTTCCTCGCTCTTTTTGCGGGAGAAGTTGATGGCGCATTCAATCAAAGCCAAATGGGAATAAGCTTGAGGAAAATTCCCCAACAAACGTTTCGTCTTAAAGTCGATATCCTCGCTAAAGAGTCCCAAGTGATTGCTATAGCCCAACAAGCGTTCAAAATGGGCCAGGGCTTTCTCCTCTTCCCCTATCTTGAACAGGCTGTTGATGAACCAGAACGTACAAATGGTAAACGATGAGGATGGCAAGCCAAAGTCATCCTCATTCTTATAGCGATACAATAATCCGTCGTTGCTCAAATCTTCTTCAATGGCCTTCACGGTACTTACAAACTTGGGGTCTTTGGCATGAATGAATCCATAGGATTCCATTAACAACACCGAAGCATCCAAATGATGGGAGCCATAAGACTGGACAAACGCATTGACCTCACTGTTCCATGCATGTTCATGGATATCTTCCTTAATTTCTTGCTCGAGGGCCGTCCATTGCTCAATTTTACGGTGCTTTCCGAAAATTCGCGCTACTTTGATAGCCCGGTCCAGGGCCACCCAACAAAGTACCTTGGAAAAGGTGAAATGCCGATCTTCTCCCCGGAATTCCCAAATACCTTTATCTGGTTCACGCCAGTGTTTATTCACAATCCAAACGATTCCCTTGGTAATGCTCCAAAGTTCTTCCCCATTCTCAATATCGTTGCTGAACTTCACCAACTGTTCATAGATTACATCCATTAAAATACCATAGATGTCATTTTGCTTTTGCTTGTACGCGGCATTACCAATTCGAACTGGTTTGGATCCTTTGTACCCGTCCAGATGGTCCAAGGTTTTTTCGGTAAGCGTTTTTTGTTTGTTGATACCGTACATGATTTGAAGTTTTTCGTCCTTATCGGGCATCAAATCAATAATAAATTGGAGGTATCTCTTTGCAGAATTCTTATGTCCAAGTTCCGAAACCACTTTGATTACCATGGAAGCATCCCGAATCCAACAGAAGCGATAGTCCCAATTCCTGACCTCTCCAATGGTTTCGGGCAAAGAGGTGGTGGCCGCCGCCAAAACCGCTCCGGTTTTGTCGTAGGTGAGCATTTTTAGCGTAATGGCACTCCGCATAATTTCATCATTGAACTGCTTGTACGTGGGAGTTCTATCCACCCAGTCTAGCCAATAGATTTTGGTCCGTTCCAACTCCAGTGACATTTTTTGGGTTGTGGGCTTCAAAATCTTCTCGTTGTAACAAATCAGGAAATAACCATCTTCCTTTAGCACAATTTCATCCCCTGATATCACACTGTTCTTATTGAACGAAGTGTACAAAAAGAGGGTATCAAACTTTTGTTTATTGGTAAGGCTCACGATAAAATTGGCCTTTACGTGATTGGTGGTATTCCCTTGGGCATATTCCAATCTGGGATCATAGTGGACACTAAATCTGGGTGCACCAGATATGTGTTTGACATAACGCACTATCTCCGGCGGAGCATTGTACTTTCCGGTCAGTTTGTGATAACGTGGCATAAAGTCATGCACCTCAAAGCTGTTTTCCCCATCCGAGTAGCGGGTGACCAATATGGCCGTGTTTTTATAGTATTCCTGATGTATTTCGTAATTGTATTTGGTTTTGATCTCGAAGCTCCCCCCCTTTTCGTGGTCCAGGAGTTTTGCAAAGACAGAAGTGGAATCAAACTGCGGTAGACAACACCACTCCAAAGAACCGGTATCTGAAATTAACGCGGCACTTCTGCAGTTTCCAATTATTCCGTAATTTAGGTTATCCATACTAAGGATTTAAAATTCTGTTGGTTAACGTTGGTTTTTTTACCTTCTATTAAATCGAAAAAATAGGAATTTTATTACATTTTAGTCCTAAAATCACCTTTCATGAGTAAAACTATAATTATTTCCAATAGGCTGCCAGTACAATTACAAATAAGTGATGGTGGTCTCACCGCAATTCCAAGTGTTGGCGGTTTGGCCACCGGGATGAAATCGGTACACAGTGGTGGGGAAAGTTTATGGATCGGTTGGTCCGGACTCACGGAAGAGGATACACCCCCTGCACTTGAAAAGGATATTGACAGGGCTTTGCAGGAACATGGATGTGCCAAGGTTAACTTAACGGGCAAGGAGATTGAAGGGTTTTATTTTGGGTTCAGCAACCGAACGGTCTGGCCCTTGTTCCATTATTTTATGGAATACACAGAATTTGAGCTTGATTTTTGGAACGTTTATAAGGCTGTGAACCAAAAGTTCGCGGATGCGATTATCGAAAAATCCGATGAAAATGACACCATTTGGGTGCATGACTATCAATTAATGCTGGTCCCACAAATGGTTCGCGAAAAACGACCCAACACCTCAATAGGGTTCTTTTTGCATATTCCATTTCCCTCGTACGAGATATTCAGAACATTACCTTGGAGGGAAGAAGTACTGCAAGGACTTTTGGGGTCTGACCTCATTGGTTTCCATACCTATGATTACGAACGACATTTTTTGAGTTCGGTGCGAAGGCTTTTAGGGCTGGATGTGAGCTTCAATGATGTCTACCTGGACCACAGGGTGATTAAGGTGGACTCATTTCCCATGGGTATCGATTATAAAAAATTCAGGGATGCTGCCCTCCTCCATGGAAAAAACACCCAAGAAAAGCGGAGCGATCTTCAAGTCAAATTGGACGACCACAAGGCTTCGGCCCCTGACACCAAACTTATTCTCTCCATAGACCGATTGGATTACAGTAAGGGTATCGCCAAACGTATCAATGCCTTTGAATACTTTCTCAACAAATACCCGGAATACAAGGAAAAAGTGCGTCTGATCATTTTGGCGGTTCCATCGCGATCTAACGTCCCGCAATATCAACTGCTGAAAAAAGAAATCGATGAGCTGGTAGGTCGAATCAATGGGGAACTATCTACTGTGAATTGGACCCCCATATGGTATTTCTATCGTTCCCTGCCCTTTGAGAACCTTATCGACCTCTATACCTCAAGTGACATCGCCTGGCTTACGCCCTTGCGGGATGGAATGAATCTGGTGGCCAAGGAATACATCGCCACAAGAATTGATAAAACGGGGGTACTCATTTTAAGCGAAATGGCCGGATCCGCCTACGAAATGAACGAGGCTTTGCTCATCAATCCCAATAATTTTGAGCAACAGGCAGATACCCTAAAGGCTGCCATCACCATGCCCAAAGAAGAACAAATGGCAAGAAATATGTTCTTGCAAAATCGGTTGGAACGCTATAATGTGGAGGTATGGGCCAATGAGTTTATGCATGCGCTCAACAAAAAGAGCGAGGGGGATGATGATGCCTTTGTTTCACAAAAAATGTCGCCCTCCATTCTCAACAAGGTCACCAAACAGTATTCGGAGGCTAAAAAAAGGCTCTTGTTCCTAGACTATGATGGTACCTTGACCGGTTTTCACAAGGACCCCCAAAAAGCCACTCCGGATGATGAGCTCTACCAATTGCTCGATCAATTGCACAATGACAAGAACACCACCTTGTTCCTCATCAGCGGCAGGGACAAACAGACCTTCACCAAATGGTTTTTGGATAGAAAGTACAATATGATCGTGGAGCATGGGGTTTGGATTTCAACTGGAGGGGAAGAATTCAAAATGCTTGAAAATGTAAAAGGAGAATGGATGGAAAAGATAAAACCGGTTTTGGAGTCCTTCGTAGATCGGACCCCGGGGTCCTTTATCGAGGAAAAAAACTACTCCATGGCCTGGCATTATAGAAACACCGACCCAGATTTTGGTGAAAAACGGGCCACTGAACTAAATACCGTCCTGACCAGCTTGATAGGAAACGATGGTATCAGCGTTCTGAATGGAAACAAGGTGATGGAAGTAAAAAGCAGCAACGTCAACAAAGGACGGGCTTCGGTTAGAATGATGGGCGAGGATAACTACGATTTTGTCTTTGCCATTGGTGACGATTGGACAGACGAATATATGTTTCAGGAATTACCGGAAACCGCCGTTACGGTAAAAGTCGGATTAAAGAAGACCCAAGCCAAATACTACGTAGAAAACACGAAACGAGTTAGAGAACTGCTCAAGGAATTTACAATGCAATGATTCATAAACTGCCCCACATTTTACTGTTTCTAGGATTTTATGCCACTTCGCAGGTCAGCACAGAGGTGTACCTTTTCGATTTGAAGGTGGAAGATGGCAATCCTATTTTGACCAACCCGAAAAACATTTCCAACAACGAAGGCTACGATAATCAGCCCTCGTTTTTGGATGACAATACCTTGCTCTTCTCCTCCACGCGAGCGGATCAGACCGACATTTTGCGTTTCAATATCGAGAGAGGAAGCACTACCTCTTGGATAAGCAACACTCCAACCGGAAGTGAATATTCTCCTTTAAAAATACCCGGTAAAAATGCGGTTTCCGCCATACGTTTGGATTTGGATGGTCTGCAATTGCTTTATGCATACGACCTAAAAAATGGTGAATCCTCTCCTATTTTGCCCAATTTAAAAGTAGGCTATCACATTTGGTACAACTCTAATATTATAGTCTCTTCTATTCTAGTTGCCAACCGCTTGGATTTGGTCGTGAGCAATCTTACTGACGGATCCAATCGAACCTATCAAAAAAAGGTGGGCCGCTCCCTTCATAAAATTCCTGGGACCGAGCTGATCAGTTATATCAGTAAGGAAAACGAAGTCTGGGAAATCAAATCCCTAAATCCGATTACAGGAGCCACTGGGAAAATCGCAGATGTCCCCGAAAACAGTGAAGATTATTGTTGGCTAAATGAACATACCCTTTTGACCGGAGTGGGTAAATCCATCATGAAGCTGGACACAAAATCCGACCAAGGCTGGGAAACTGTAATACGATTTGATTTGGATGAAATCAACAATATCAGCCGTATGGCCGTAAATTCCAGCGGGAGCCGATTGGCCTTTGCAGCCGAGGAGTCACCTGTGAAGTTGATCGACCGCCAGGTAAGTACCTTTAACGCGGGTGACCTTTATGGGTTTGTGTCCTGCTATGCCGAAGATGTTTTGGTGCAGCGTTTTCCTGATGACGCCATGTACAGAGGTAGGGAAAAAATGACCGAAAGTTACCAACGATTTTATGACAACACGGAAACGGCCAAGGTTGAAGTCGTAAAGCGTATCCGTATCGGCAACACGGTTATTGACGAAGAAATTACCAATGTTGATGGGCGTAAAGGACATCAAGTTGCCATTTATGAGGTGAAAAATGGACTAATTGCCACCATGCGATTTATTTTCCCAGATCGGGAAACCAACGATACCGAGGCGGTTGTACAGAGGCAGTTGGACGCCTATAACAAACGGGATATTGATGCTTTTATGGATACCTATTCAAATGATATCAAATTACTTAATTTCCCAAACAAGGTATTTCAAGATAGCAAGGTAAAAATGAAAGAGGGATATGGATCCTTTTTTGAGTCCACACCGGATTTACATTGTGAAATCAAAAACCGAATGGTTATCGGCAACAAGGTGATCGATCATGAGTCGGTGACTATAAATGGTTCCCTGATTACTGCAGCAGCTATTTACGAAGTAGAAGATGGAAAGATCAGCAAAGTGACCTTCATACGATAGGAAATGAAGTTTCCACATAATATCAGCAGAATAGAAGCTTTTAGTGATGCCGTTTTTGCGTTCGCCGCTACCTTATTGGTGGTAGCTGTGGGGTCGGATTCGGAAGGCTCCGTACTTCAAATCAACTGGTTACACTTTCTAAGTTTTGCAGTTAGTTTTTTTGCGCTAGCAGGGATTTGGTCGGTCCATTATAATTTTTTTCGACGTACGCATTATATGGACAATTGGATAGTTGCCATCAATACCATTTTACTCTTTTTGGTGCTGTACTATATCTTCCCCATAAAATCATTGATTAATTCTTGGGCGGGTACTCTTACCATGGATATGGAAAGTTTTTCTTCCCTTTTTCAACTGTACAGTTTGGGTTTTTTGTTGATCTTTTCGTGCTATTCGTTGATGTATTGGAGGGCTTATCGGAAAACCAAAGTTGATTCCAGCGACTTTGACTTGCTTTTTTATGCCCGGCATTTTGGAATTTATGTAATAGTAGCTGCCATTTCCATTGCCTTAGCTAAGTTGCAATGGGGACTTACTTTTGGACTTCCCGGAATTATTTATGGGCTTCTTGGGCCTTTTTGTTACTTTCACGGGGTTCAATTC
>JBCCUY010000099.1:0-10380 GCA_039196145.1 Bacteroidota bacterium | reverse complement strand
CTGCTTTTCTGCATTGAGCTTATCATCTTTGATGACTGAAAAGATGTTAAAGTCGTCGCTCCCCTCAAACTTGGGCATCCTTTTATTCTTTCTAAAATGGTCAATGATAAGGTTGTGTGCAATACGCATTACCCAGGGCAAGAACTTACCCTCTTCGCTGTAAGAACCCCTTTTCAAGGTTTTGATTACCTTAATAAAGGTATCCTGAAAGATGTCCTCTGCGACATCCCGGTCCATTACTTTAGAATAAATAAAACTGGATATTCTTTGGTTGTGCCTGTTGATTAGGGTCTCAAGGGCTTTTTCGTCTCCGGAAATGTAACTCTTAACTAATATTGAGTCATCAATCTGTAGTTCCATACAAATTACTTTTTTGGTTATAATCACCAGTCTTTCCCTTTATTGGGAAGACTTAGAGTTATTAGCTTAATTTTAAAAAAGTAATTATTTCTGTATAGGCCTATCAGCGTTTTAATTACATACCAAATATAGAAAAACGGTATGCCTGCGAAAAAACAATGTTGTGATTTGGGCTTTTTCCGATGTTAACTGATACAATATACGTATAAAGTGTGGTGTACCGTATCTTTGAATCTCAAATTTTAACATATGACCTCGGTTGAACATATAGATGCCAAGAAAAACATCATCATAAAAGGTGCCAAACTCCACAACCTTAAGAACATAGATGTCGTAATTCCACGAAATAAGCTTGTTGTCATCACCGGATTATCGGGTTCTGGCAAGTCCAGCCTTGCTTTCGATACCCTATATGCCGAAGGTCAAAGACGCTATGTGGAAAGCCTTTCTTCCTATGCCCGTCAATTTTTGGGAAAGTTGGACAAACCCAAAGTGGATTATATTAAAGGTATAGCTCCGGCCATCGCCATTGAGCAAAAAGTCAATTCCACAAATCCAAGGTCCACCGTGGGCACAACCACAGAGATCTATGACTATTTAAAGCTGCTGTTTGCACGAATAGGGAAAACCATCTCTCCAGTTTCAGGCCAAGAGGTCAAAAAGAATACGGTAACCGATGTCATTGAACATATCAAGTCCTTATCGGAAGGAACCAAGTTGCTGCTGTTGGCACCAATTCAAATCAAGGAAGATAGGGAACCATTAAAGTCTTTGGAGCTTTTTTCCAAACAGGGGTATGCCAGGATAAAATATGCTGGGGAGGTACTGCGAATAGATCGGGCTCCTGAAGATATTGGTCGCGAATTTGACCTTGTGGTAGACCGTGTTATCGTAAAGGAGGACGAAGATTTCTACAACCGGTTGGCCAATGCTGTGGACAATGCGTATTTTGAAGGTAAAGGACAATGTGCTATAGAAAACCTTGAAAATGGGGAAATCAAGGTGTTCAGCAATCAATTTGAATTGGATGGGATGAAATTCCTTGAACCCAATGTGCATTTGTTCAGCTTTAACAATCCTTATGGTGCATGTCCAAAATGTGAGGGGTATGGAGATGTAATAGGAATTGATGCAGACTTGGTGATCCCCAATACTGCACTGTCTATTTATGAAAATGCCGTTTTTCCATGGCGGGGGGAAAGTATGTCCTGGTATCGAGATCAATTGGTCAACTCGGCCTATACCTTCGATTTTCCAATTCACAAACCTTGGTTTGAACTTACGGAGGAACAACAACAATTGGTATGGGACGGTAATGAGCATTTCACCGGCCTCCATCAATTTTTCCAGATGTTGGAGGAAAAAAGCTATAAAATCCAAAACCGGGTCATGCTATCCAGGTATCGGGGAAAAACAAAGTGCAGCGTTTGCAAGGGCAAGCGTTTGCGGAAGGAGGCCAACTATGTTAAGGTTGGTGGCTATTCCATTTCCGACCTTATTGAACTGCCCATAAAAAAGCTAGTTCCGTTTTTTGAGGCATTACAGCTATCAGAACACGACAAGACCATTGCACAACGCCTCCTAAAGGAAATTACTACACGTCTTGACTTTCTGAGCAAGGTAGGACTGAGCTATCTTACCCTCAATCGAAAATCCAATACCTTATCGGGAGGGGAAAGTCAACGTATTAATCTGGCCACATCATTGGGAAGTAGTTTGGTAGGCTCCATGTACATTTTGGATGAACCCAGTATCGGACTTCATCCGAAGGACACTGAAAATTTGATAGAGGTATTGGAATCCCTTCGTGACCTGGGTAATACCGTAATTGTGGTGGAACATGATGAGGACATTATGAAGGCCGCCGACGAAGTTATTGACATTGGTCCAGAAGCCGGAACACTAGGCGGGGAAGTCGTCGCAACCGGTACCTTGCAACATATACTGCAGGCCAATTCCCTTACGGCGGATTATCTAAATGGTACCAAGGCAATTGAAGTTCCTTCCGAAAGGAGAAATTCCAAAAGTCATATCCAAATTATTGGGGCCAGGGAGAATAATCTTAAGAATATAGATGTCACCGTTCCATTGAATATGCTAACGGTAGTAACGGGAGTTTCGGGAAGTGGGAAAAGCACTTTGGTGAAGAAGATACTGTATCCGGCCATCTTAAAGGAAGTAGGTGGTTACGGAGAAAAGGCCGGACAGTTTACCAAAATAGAGGGTAAATACGCCCATATAAAACATGTGGAATTTGTGGATCAAAATCCCATTGGCCGGTCTTCCCGTTCCAATCCGGTTACCTATATAAAAGCCTATGATGATATCCGTAGTTTGTTTGCTTCGCAAAAATTGAGCAAACTAAGAGGGTACCAAGCCAAGCATTTTTCTTTTAATGTGGATGGCGGACGTTGTGAAAAATGCAAGGGTGAGGGCGAAATCACCGTGGAAATGCAGTTCATGGCAGACGTTCATCTGGTATGCGATGTATGCGATGGTAAGCGTTTCAAAAAAGAGATTCTGGAAGTTCGGTTTGAAGGAAAAAATATTGATGACATTCTTAATCTCACAATTGATGAAGCCATAGACCATTTTAAAACCCATAACCAAAGTAAAATTGTCTCCAAACTTAAACCGTTACAAGATGTGGGATTGGGGTATGTAACTTTGGGGCAGTCCTCTTCTACCCTTTCCGGAGGGGAGGCACAGCGAATCAAGCTTGCGTCGTTTTTGGTGAAGGGGAACACCAAGGAAAAAGCCCTCTTTATATTTGATGAACCTACAACAGGGCTTCACTTTCATGATATCAAAAAGCTACTAAAGTCTTTTGACGAATTATTGGAAAAAGGGCACTCCGTGTTGGTTATTGAACACAACATTGAATTGATCAAATGCGCTGACTATATTATTGACCTGGGTCCGGAAGGTGGTGAAAACGGGGGAAATTTAGTGGCCGAAGGAACCCCTGAAGAACTTATTCAAAACAAGGAGTCGGTTACGGCCACATATCTTAAAGGGAAAATCTGATCGGAGCATAAACACCAAGCTAACGGTTTCATAAATAAGTTCTGGAATGAAGTTCAAGAATCAAGTTCAAACTCATGGAATAAGAACAAGGCTAGTAATTTTGAATGCTGAGTTATAAATTCTTGATTTGCTATCTATATAACACAGGATATCCCCAGTTGACTTCCAACTTCGGACCTCCGACTTCTAACTTCCGCCCTCTAACTTCAAACAAAAACCACCAAAACCCCTCATCCGTCAATTCAAATGGGGCATTCATCAATTCACTACCCTTTTTCACTGAAGTACATCATATTTTTAAGTTAAAGGCATATTGACCTCAATTCCGCCAGGGAGAGGTTTAAATATGTCTTTGTGACCATAAACCCAAATCTCCTCCATTTGTTTGGGAGGCCGTTTTTTCCGAGTCCCAAACGTCAGTAAAAATAAAATTTCTTGACCTCGCCCTTGTCATAAAAGTTAAGTATCATGTCCCGATCCAATTCAAATACTAGATTGTTTTTAGGCTTCATGGGTATATTGACCCTAAGCCTTGTTGGCTTTGACAACAAGAAAGTCACAGAAAACCTATTTGCACCTGGGATCGCAGTGGTTTTGCAAGGTAAAAGCTATAATTTTTTGGGAGAAGAAGAAGGTTGTGAGTATGTGCAATACGAAATCTATGTGCGAAACACCAGTACCAATGGTGAAATCCTAGAGAATCTGATAATAAACAATCCCACAGATGCACAGTTTAACCTGGATATGGACTTTCTCAAAGGGGACGACAATCTCAATGGTCTCTTGGATATGGGAGAAACATGGGAATACAGAGCGTATAGGCCTATAGATGAATCGCTTTATCCTGATGCAAAAATCCAATCACAAATAACGGTAACCGCCGACGTAGTAGGGCAACTGGGCGTTGCCGCGTTTGACGACTCCCATCCGACCAGTTTTGCCGATGGTGCTGAAAACCAGACCGAAATCCCCATTCCATGTATATCTGGGATAAGCATAATTACAACAAAACATCAGACAAAAGATACAGGGGGACAAGACGGTGGATGCACAGCAATAGAATATACAATTGAGGTGACCCATAATGGAGATCCCGCAGATAGTTTTTCCAATTCTGAGCTCCGCGATGAAAAAGGCAATAACATTTTCAACTTGGTCAGCGGGGATGAAGGTATACCAGATAGGTTGGAACCTGGAGAAACGTGGGTCTATTCCGTAATCTACCCGATCACTTTTGATGAGATCTTATCCGGGCAGGCGGAACGGCAGTTTTATTTTGAAACCGAATTGAACGAAGCCTTCCCAATCGTATATGGCGCCGATATATCCGACTACATAAGTCCAGATGAAGATCGCCCAACCGTAACGGACCTCTCGCACTGTGTTCCGGAAATAGCGCTCATCAAAACAGCTACCCCCAATATCCATTGTACCCAAATAGATTACTCCTTCATCGTGACCAACGAGGGGACCAAAGATGTTACAGGTGTGCTGTTATCTGACAAAGACAATCCCGGATTAGTCATCAATGGACCAACCGGTGATGCCGGAAATGATGGTGTGCTTGGTTTGGATGAGACCTGGGAATATACCGCAACCTATGTCATATCACAAACCGAACTTGACGATGGAGAAGTATCTAATACAGCAACTGTTGAGGCCGATGTTATAGAATTTCCGGGAATGACCATCTCGGACGAGTCCCATCCAGACGATATAGCATTGGACGGGCCTACCATCACCAACCTATCCGGTTGTGAACCCGGCATTGCCATTACAAAAACAGGGGAGGTCGACAATGACTGCGCCAACATCAACTACGAGTTCACCGTTACGAACCAAGGAAACAAAATTCTAGAGAGTGTTGTGGTTACAGACAACGGCCTTGTTATCAACGGTCCCAACGGAGACGATAACCTGGACGGGGAACTTGACTTCAACGAAAAATGGACCTATACCGCTACTCATGCCATTACCACAACTGACCTTATACAGGGAGAGGTGGAGAACCAGGCACAGGTTGAGGCAAACGTGGTGGGAGAGCCTGCCCAGATTATAACCGATCTTTCCCACCCAACCGATGTGGACGGCGACGCAGATACCATAACCGATATCTCGTCTTGCGTTCCTGGCATTGCAATCACCATGGAAGGGAGTTTAAACCCAAATTGCGCAGATATCGGATGCACTTTTACCGTAACCAATCAAGGCAACCAAGATTTAGAAAGCATTGTGGTGACCTATAACGACCTTGTAGGTCTTATCATAGAGGGCCCTAACGGGGATGAAGGAAATGATGGTATTTTGGGTGGGACGGAGATATGGACCTATACGGCTTCCTATCCCATCCAACAGGCTGATTTTGATAATGGAACGGTGTCAGGGACTTCAAGTGTCGATGCCCACGTGGCGAGTATACCCCAACTGACCGTCTTCGACCTTTCACATCCTTTCGATATTGCCCTGGATGGTCCCACTACAACCGACATTGCTGCATGTCAAGACCCTAAACTAGGGTTGATAAAGGAAGCATCCCTTGCAGATATCGACCAAGACGGTTGCCACGAAAGTATTTTCTATGAATTTACGGTGACCAATCTGGGGAATATTTCCCTAAACAATCTATTGTTGGAAGACCCCCTGTTCCAAAATGCAATTGCAGGGCCTACAAACGAAAGTGATATGGACAATGACGGGGTATTGTCCCCTGGTGAAATATGGAATTACGAAACTTATTACGGAATTTCAGCACAAAACATAACCGATGGTAATGTGATCAATCAAGCCGTAGTTGCAGGGTGGACACCCTACAATTTGGCAGTGGCCGATTATTCCGATGACGATACCTATGCGGAAGATGACCCAACATATATCGATATTGATGGCGCTTGTGAGATTGTGTCTGCAGGTATTGGATTCATAAAACAAGGAATTTTATCCGATCAAAATAATGATGAATGCCCCGAAAATATCAAGTATACTTTCCAAATTAAAAATTTGGGTGGTGAAGCCCTAGAAAATGTTACCATAGAGGACAATATGTTAGATGCGGAAGCCATACAAGGACCCAATTCGGGAGACATGAATTCCAACAATCTTTTGGATGTCGGGGAAGAATGGATTTACGAAGCCCTATATCCCATCAGCGACACAGACTTGGAAAAGGAAGTTGTAGAAAACCAAGCGGCAGTCACCGCGCAATCCACATTTACCCTGATGCAGGTATTTGATTTTTCAGACGACGACGAATATGGCGAAAATGAACCAACAATCACATCAGTAATCGGAGCTTGCCCGTCAGGGGACCCTGTGGATGATGATCCATCAGATGGAAACCCAATAGATCCAGATTTTGAGGTATTTACTGGTATCACTCCCAACGGAGATGATATAAATGACCATTTTAGAATCAACGGAATACAAAAATACCCCAACAATACCTTAAAGATATTCAACAGATGGGGAGTTCTAGTATATGAAGCTGAAGGCTATGGCATAGGTTCTAATCTGTTTTTGGGAATTTCAGAAGGAAGGGCTACGGTGTCGGAAAAAGAAACCTTACCCAGCGGCACCTATTTCTACACCTTAAAATTTGAAGGCGCCAATCCAGGTAAACAGGACTATTCAGGATATCTGTACATCAATAGAGACTAAAACTAACCCAAATATCATGAGCTTGCTACGTACCAATCATTTATCAAAGTGTCTGAGAATGCTGTGTTTCACCGTTTTTGGTATGGGCTTGAATCAAACGGTATGCGGGCAGCAAAACCCGCAGTATACACAATACATGTACAACACCCAAGTGGTTAACCCAGCCTATGCAAGCTCTAGCGAGACCTTGAGTATTGGTATTTTGGGCAGGTCCCAATGGGTGAGTTTGGAAGGTGCCCCCCAAACCGGGACCCTAACAGTCAACCTGCCCGTAGGCCTCTACGACAATATGGGTATTGGCATGTCCCTGGTCTATGACCAAATAGGTCCTGCTACAGAATCCAATGTCGTTGTTGATTTTGCCTATGCCCTGTATTTATCCAGAAACTCTTTGAGCAAGTTGTCATTTGGAATCAAAGGTGGAATAGATTACTTGGACGTGAATTTTGAAAAGCTAAACATTTACGATCTCAATGACCCTTATTTTCAAACTGGGGTCGATGGAAAAATTAAACCACAGATCGGAGCAGGAATATATTTCAATTCGGACAGATTTTATGCCGGTTTTTCTGTACCCAATTTTCTGAACTCCCAACAATTTGATATCAGTTCAATTGAAAACCAAGATATTGAAGGGGTCGCGGTTGAAAGATTACATTATTTCTTTATTTCGGGGTACGTTTTTGACCTTAACCCAAATCTAAAGTTTAAGCCCGCAACCATGCTGAAACTGGTCAGTGGTTCTCCCTTGCAGTGGGATATGTCCGCCAACTTTATGCTTAAAAACAAATTTGTTTTGGGAGCTTCTTACCGCTGGAATGCTTCAATAAGCGGCCTACTGGGTTTTCATGTTTCAGATGCTCTGTTCGCAGGAATCGGTTATGATTACCAATCCACCACTTTGGAAGACTACAGCAATGGTTCTTATGAGGTATTTCTCCGGTTTAATGTTTTCAACCGTGCCGAACGAATTGTTGCCCCCAGATTTTTTTAAATCCAAGTACTATGCAAACCCCAAAACCACTACTTCTGCCCATAATTTCCATTTTATGCTTTCAAATGATGGGGCAGAAAAGCGTTATCAAAAAGGCGAACAAAGAATTTGACACCTATGATTATATAGATGCCAGGAAAATTTACCTAAAGGTGGTGGAAAATGGATACGAATCTGCTCAAATCTATAAAAAACTGGGAGACACCTACTACTTCAACAGTGATTATCCAGAAGCACTGAAATGGTATACAAAACTACATCAGATATACCCTAACGATATGGAACCCATCTACTACCATAGAATGGCGCAAAGTCTGAAAAGTAGTGGGGATTATCTCACCTCCAAAAAATTAATGGGTGCCTATGCCGGTTTATCCGCGTCATCCAGATTGGCGGAGATCTTTGTCGAAAAATATCCCTCACTGGATAGTTTGGCACAGCATCGGTCCACCGCATATGAGATTGTCAATATCACCAAATCCATGAAAAGTTCAGATTTTGGCCCTTCCTTTTATCTTGATAAGCTTGTGTATGCCTCCTCCTCCCAAAATACCGAAGGGAACAAAGTTCACAATTGGTCCGGCCTCCCCTATTTAGACCTGTACCAAGCTGAGTTGGATGCCAATGGCGCATTCACTAAGACCAAACCCCTGGAAGGTGAGATCAATTCGCCATATCATGAATCCACAGCAGCCTTTACCAAGGATGGCGAAACTGTTTATTTTACCCGAAACAATTATATAAACGGTAAAAAAGGGAGCAATAAGCAAAAATTGGTAAGCTTAAAAATCTATAGAGCCTCCAAAAAGAAAGACGAAAGCTGGGGGAGCGTTAAGGAACTACCTTTCAACAGTGATTCATATTCAGTAGCCCATCCTGCGCTCAGTCCAGACGAAAAAAGACTCTACTTTTCTTCCGATATGCAAGGTACCCTAGGCCTATCCGATATATGGTATGTGGATATCCTGGATAACTTCTCCTTTGGTCCTCCAGTAAATTTGGGAGCAAAAATCAATACGGAAGCCCGAGAAACCTTTCCATTTATCAGTGAAAACAACAACCTCTACTTCTCTAGTGATGGGCATATGGGGCTCGGAGGACTGGATGTTTTTAAAATATCCTTGGAAGATACTGTGCAACTTTCCGAGGTGATCAATCTAAAACCACCCATAAACACCGCCATGGACGATTTTGGCTTTATCATTAAAGAAGAAGAGCAGATTGGATTTCTTTCTTCCAATCGCGATGGCAAACCGGGTAGCATGTCCGACGATATCTACAGGATAAAACAATCATGTGGAAAGATAACGGTTAAAGGAAACGTCGAAAATGCGTCTTCAAAAGAACCCATACGCGAGGCTACCATTACCCTTTTGGACGATAAAAACCAGATTATCACCAAGACGAAAACAAACACTCAAGGAGAATATACAATCGAAAATGGTCTAGAATGTGAAAAGCAACATACCATCCGTGTAGAACCTCAAGGATTGAATTATGATATATCCGAAAAAATATTCACCACCCCACTAGGATCCGGGGCTCTAGATGTTGATTTTCAATTAACTTCTCCTGATTGTGCCTTGAATGATCTAGGATGCCGCCTCAAACTGCAGCCCATTTACTTTGACTATGGAAAAGATACCATTAGAAAGGACGCTGAGGTTGAATTGGCCAAAATTCTTCATGCCCTTAAGGAATATCCAAGTTTACGCATACACATTGAATCGCATACGGATTCAAGATCCGGTTCCAAATTCAACATGAAATTATCGGAAAAACGAGCTGCTTCTACCCGGTTATGGCTCATAAATAATGGTACTGAAGCAGGTCGACTTACTGCCAAGGGATATGGGGAAACACAATTGTTAAACAACTGTATCAACGGAGTTCGCTGTCCCGAGTCCGATCACCAACTTAATCGTCGTTCCGTTTTCACTATTATCTCTGACTAGTTTATTATACTGATAAACAAATACTTACATAATCATAGCTTTTTTTGGCACGTTGTTTGGTAAATACTATTCAGAATGTAAATAGTTGCATTCAGAATTTAAAATCGGATAGTATGAAAAAGTTAGTACTCATAATAGCAGCAGTGCTCTTGGGCGTTCCAAACATCCAGGCAGCCGAAGAAAACACAGCATTGGTTACAAGTAACTATCGTTACGGTAACTCATTCATCTTTGTTGAAAATGGGGTAACTTTTTCAGTATACCCAGATGGAGAGTTCGATTTCTTTATCGATAATCAGGTTAATGTTGGTGTTGGAGCCCGAATCGGTAATGTGGGTGTTACCTTCAACTCGGGATACAATTACAACCCTTTTGTACAGTATGATGATT
>JBCCUY010000098.1:0-10432 GCA_039196145.1 Bacteroidota bacterium | reverse complement strand
TATTTTCTATGGGTTATACCTCCAGTGCCCCGTCCAATCTTATGAATAACTCCGCCTGGATAATGGGAAAAGGATTTAAACAACCTAAAAACAGATAGCTTCTAAACTTTTAACCTAAACACGAATGCAAAAGTCAGTTCTATTAATTTTGATAATCCTTGTAATCCCATCGATTAATTGGGCTTATGCAAATCTTAATTCAAAAACTCCCTCAGAAGATTTGGCTTCTTTTCCAGGATGGAATAGAAAACAGCCCATAACAATCCAGGCAAGTCAGGTTGTAGGTTCTGCTAACTTGACAGATTTTCCAGTACTGATCACCCTTGACCAGCTGAACAGTGAGATTGCTGATGGAGGGGAGATAAACACATTGCTTCTAGAAAAGATTGAAGAGTTGACTTTGAATGTCTTTGAACTCAGATTAATGAACTAAAATCCAATTAATGAAAAAACTATTTATTCTGTTATTGATTCCAGTGTTTGGATCCTCACAAACCAATCTCATGGATTCTTCTAGTTGGACTGAGGGGACGGGTTCTGCGGCCCCACCTTTTATTCCATATGGCACATGGAACTTGAACGGTCGTGAGATGGATATAGGACCCCATGGAACTTCCACACTGATATGGAAAGCATTCGCAAACAATACTAATGGTAATGAAGGTGGATGGGATTCTGATTATTTACCAATAGATTCCAACAAGACTTATCGTCTTACCGTTTGGATTAAACGAACGGGTACTTTGGATGGAGATTCAAATTTTGGATTTAAGGCACTTGATGCCAATGATAATGAGGCCACCTTGCGATTGGATGGTACGGTCAGAAACAACCCGTATTTCGTATGGAATCCTCCTCCTACATTAAACGATTGGTATTTGCTTGTTGCTTTTGTCTACGGCCATGGCCATATAGGAGGGACAAATGATCTTGAAGGAGTGTACAATACATCAGGTATCCGAGTCGAATCAGGTTACGATAGCTTCAAATTTGCCAGCACTGCTGTAAAAATTAGGCATCGTGCCTATCTGAGGTTAGCTGAGCCTCCAACATCCCAATGGTTTTACAACCCTACTTTATATGAAGTCAACGGACAGGAACCCACTATTCAAGAGTTAATTGATGGCCCGAACGCAGGAGATATCCAAAGCCCCACGGCACCTACCCTCTTAAGCTCAAATACCTCTCAGACAACAGTAGACCTCTCTTGGAGCGGAGCTACAGATAACGTGGGTGTAACGGGCTACAAAGTTTTTAAAGATGGAATCTTGGAAACTACGCTGGGCAATGTAAATACCTATGAAGGTACGGGATTAACAGCAAGTACCAGCTACAATTTTACCGTCCGTGCCTTGGACGCCGCTGGGAACGAAAGTCCTTCGAGCAACTCGGTTTCCGTAACAACAGATAGTTCTGGGGCCTCAGGAGGTAGCGGAAGTACAGTTTGGACAGAAACAGGGTCCACTGCCAGCTATACTGGGGATGTTGCCATTGGAGCTTCTTCCGTTCCTGCCGGTTATAAATTGGCCGTGGACGGATATATCCGAACCCGAGAAATCCGGGTGGACCAGGATACTTGGCCAGATTATGTCTTTGCAAAAGGATATAACCTGCCCTCCCTGGAAGACATTCAAAAACATATCGAAGAAAAAGGGCACCTACCCAATATGCCTTCTGCAAAAAAAGTACAGGCAAATGGTATGGATGTAGGGGAGATGAACAGGCTTCTACTCGAAAAGATCGAGGAGATGACACTTTACATACTACAACAACAAAAAGAGATTGATCAACTGAAAATAAGATTAAAACAATAAAAAAGTAAAAATGAAAAGAAGAAGCAACATCCTATATCTTATCGTATTGGCCTGTATCAGCTTAAACGGGCAAACAACGGACCATTCAAATTTTCTAAACGGCCTGGTGTCCGCATATGCGCTAGAGGGCACCTCGGCAATAACCGACGAACTGGGCATTAACAACGGTACCGTTACGGGTGCCACAGTAGTGCCAGGCAACTTGGGGAATGCCCTTAACTTTACGGGCTCATATACTTCAAGGGCCACAATCCCCACCTCAGGGAGCTTGGATCTTAATGGTACAGAGACCACCTTTATGGTAGATATCTACCCAACTGCCGTTGGACAAAGTGGAAGGAGTATAATCTTTCAGAAGGCTGAGGGAAGTATAGGCAACTATATCTATGGACTGGCATACTCGAATGCAAGAACCATAAGATTTAGAAATAATATCGATGGTGTTCAAAGAGATTTCCTCAGCACAACGGTTGCACCACTGAACACCTGGTCTCGAATTATTTGTGTTTGGAAATCCGGGGAGGCAAGAATCATTAGGATAAACTCAGCAACGGACGTTGAAGGGGTCGTCTATACCGGAACACAGGGAGTGAGTCCAACTAGGGACCTGACCATTGGTTCGTATGATGTTTCCGGCCCTGCTGCTATCAGGAGTTTCACAGGACGCATCGATAATGTGATGATTTGGAATCGCGCCCTAACCACCGAGGAGCAGAACACCTTGATCAACGAAAATCTTGGATTCTCCGACTTCAACACCGGTAGTACGGATACCCAAAATCCGTCAGCTCCATCCCTTTCCGGCACGGGTCAATCACAAACCACGGTGGACCTCTCTTGGAACGGAGCCACAGACAATGTTGGGGTGACGGGCTACAAAGTCTTTAAAGATGGAACCTTAGAGGCAACCCTAGGCAACGTCAGCGCCTATCAGGTTACCGGGTTAACCGCAAGTACTTCTTACAATTTTACCGTTCGGGCATTGGACGCCGCTGGAAACGAAAGTTCTTTGAGCAATGTCGTATCCGTCACCACGGACAGTGCTGGCGGGTCTTCTGGAGGAGGAAGTACTGTATGGACAGAAACTGGTTCCACCGCCAGTTATGCAGGTGAGGTGGCCATTGGAACCTCCTCCGTTCCGACGGGGTATAAATTGGCCGTAGACGGGCATATTCGCACCCGAGAAATCCGGGTGGACCAGGATACTTGGCCAGATTATGTCTTTGCAAAAGGATATAACCTGCCCTCCCTGGAAGACATTCAAAAACATATCGAAGAAAAAGGGCACCTACCCAATATGCCTTCTGCAAAAGAAGCCGAACAACAGGGGGTTGATCTTGGAGAGATGGATCGTTTGCTCCTGAAGCAAATCGAGGAATTGATGTTACATATTCTCGACCAAGAAAAAAGAATTAAAGAATTGGAGTCCCAAAATCTAACTAATAGAACTCATTAAATGTTACCTATGAAACTTAAGATTATAACAACATTTGGTGCCCTTATGGCTTCAATGATATCCGCAAAGGGTCAGACACAGCCACAAGATATTGGGCCATCATCCTATGAAGTGCAAATAATTCCTCAATCCCCACAGGTAGCAAGTTTAGGAAAGTTTGGCGATATCCCAATGAACAAATACAATGGCACAGCAAACATTAACATTCCCATCCATACTATAGAGTTGGACGGGTTGGCAATCCCATTGACCCTTTCATACAACACCTCCGGTATCCGTGTGGAACAAGAGGCATCGTGGGTCGGCTTAGGTTGGAATCTCTCCGAAGGCATGGTGATTACCAGAGAGGTAAATGGTTTTGATGACATCTACGAATTTGATGCCAACAATTCGACTGCCGAAGGATGGATTTATTCGCAAGATTACTTGGAGCCCCAATCCGGAAATGGTTTCCAACACAGAATTACCGGGTCCAGTTTAAATGCAATAAGAGCCGATATGGTTGCCAATCATCCTTCTGATATGGAGCCAGACCTTTATTCTCTGTCAACGCCTAATGGTTCCTGTAAATTCTATTTACCTAAAAAAGGAATTGATGACACAGTTCTGCATGGACGGACCATTGGTCTAAGAGATTTTATCGTAGATTTCGTGATAGCCAGCAAGACCTTTGTGGTAACCGATCCAAAAGGATTTGTGTACAACTTTACGGAAAAGGAATACTCTACCGGGTTTAGTAGTTGGCAAGCCTCACCATCCAATACACAAAGATCTAATGCTCTTACTGGAATTCCCGATTGGCCGACCAATCAGACTCGAAACATCATATCCGCTTGGAAAGTTTCAAAAATAACTTCTCCCTACAATCGTGAAATTGAAATTGACTATACCTCAGGGTACCATCTTAGTTATCCACACTTCTTCGAACGATTTGATTTGGGTGTAACCCCGTTCCTCGTTTCCAATGAAACAGTGCCTATTACTTCACTCAACAACGTGTCTGCATCTATGAATGCATTTCATACCCAAAACTTAACAGAAATAAGGGTGCGTAAGGGGCCAAATCCATCTGACGTTTTAAGCTCGGTGCGCTTTATTCATTCAAATGAACGAAATGATCTTCTTACGGAGAACGCGTTTAAATCCCTATCTGGCAACACTTCATGGAATTCAGGATTAAACCTTGCAAATTATTCTGCAAAACGACTGAACAGCCTAGAAGTAATGGACCTAAATGGCACAGTAGTAAAAACCGTATTGTTCAATTACAGCTATTTTAATAATGGAGCAACGGACGTAAAACTTCTTAGATTAAAATTGGATAATGTAGTTATAAATGACGAAAAATACTTGTTCACCTACAATGACCCTAACAACCTTCCTGCAAAGGATACCAATGCGGTGGACTTTTGGGGATTTTATAATGGAATACAAACAAATACCCATAAGGTTCCAAGCAGCAATCGATTCTTTTTAACACTCAAGGGTACCCCAAATAATGATCAGGAGTTTGAGAAATTCTATAAGGTTTTGGGCGCAAACAGAAGCAGTGATCCAAACTATTCGTCCATCGGGGTCTTAAACCGTGTTATTTACCCCACGGGTGGAATGACAGAATACGAATATGAAAGTAACTCCGTTACACTACTTCGTCCCGGTTATAATCCTTCCTTCTATTCAGATGGTCAACCAGACAAATCTGGAATTAACAGTTCTGAAGGCTATAATTACCGGTATCAATACCTGAAGTTGGCACAGGACCCAACGTATTCCTTTTTTGATTATAGTGATTGTTCCGTGGCTTCTTCAAGCGTTAACACAAGAGGCGCTACTTTCCAGGTGACCGATACCCAGTTATGCAGCGGACGCCTTAGCAATGTTAAAATCGGTGCCATTTTAAATGTTTCTGGTGATTTCCAGAGTAACACACCGAGCGGGAGGGCCGTTTGGTTGGAAAATCAGGACACCAACGAAGAAATTACTGTTTTTTACTATGATAATCATTTTAGTCCAACCACCACTTCGGTAAGTCTTGAAAAAGATTTAACGCTTCCCATAGGCACTTATAAGCTTCGATTTAAGGAATGGGTTGGTTTCCAACCTTACGCCCTCGCCAATGTTTCAGCTTCAGCAACCGTTTGGCAACAAAACAATCCTTTGCCAGATGTCTTTGAAACTTTTCGTGTGGGCGGCTTACGAGTAAGGAGAATCACCAACAGGGAAGTGGATGGCACCTTTTTAAGTGCACGTGAATTTGACTATACCCAACTGGACGACTTGGGCAATGTTGGCTCAAGCGGAAGGCTTATGAATGATCTGGTTTATACATCCAAGGGCAATAATTTCTTCGATTACACCCCAGAGGTATATGATGCCAACAATACCGTTTCCTTCTGGTCAGATAACAAACTTAGATCCAATCCGGCCGCATCCGGGAGTCATATAGGATACAGTCGGGTAATAGAAAGATATGTGGATTCAGGAGGTACCTCAAATGGTAGTGTAGTTACCCTGTTTAGCAACCGTCCCAATATCCCCACCACATGGAATATCAGTTGCACTCCTCAAATATTTGGCCTTTTAAGCTGTTCCAACTATAGTTGTTGGGACAATCTTGAAGATAACCCATGTTTTAATATAGATCAAAACATTTCTTATAGCGTATATTATGATGATGTCTACATTCTAGGAGCATTACCCATAAGTCATGAACATAGTAATGGGTCCGTGTTGGAAGAAACTGTCTTTGACGCCAACGGCAATGCCATCCATAAAACGGAAAATGAATACTTGGACTATAAAGTAGGTGGCTCGTCAGTAACATATTACCCAATTATGTTTTGGAGTGGGGGGCCATCGGGTAATTTTTCCGTTACAAAACCTTATCAGAAAATTGAGGGTGATCAGTTTAAAAAAGGCCAACGCCATGTTTTAAAACAACGAACGATAACCGATTACCAATCCGGCGGGAGCATTAGCAGTAGCACCGAATATTTCTATGGTGCTTTGCACAATGGTTTGGTAAAAACCATCAACATTAACAGTTCTAAAGATACACTTACCACCAAAGCATATTACCCGGAAGATTTGGCCTCGGAACCCTTTATGGACCAACTTATTAATTTGAACAGAAAATCTGATGTTATAAAGACAGAGGTCTTCCGTCACAATTTGGGTGAGCCCTCACAAAAGCTGGTGAATTATCAGTCCACCGAATATGGCAACTCAAGTGGGGTGAACAATATGGTACTTCCGCAAAACATCTACACGAAAAAAAGCGCGGATCAAATCAACGATGATTTGAGACAGGTTTATGAAAAGTATGATTCCTATGGAAACCTCCTACAATACAGAAGTGATTCAGGTCCTAGCATCAGCTTCATTTGGGGTTATAATGGCCAGTATCCTGTTGCCAAGATTGAAAATGCGACAAGGACAGATGTCGAAACGGTCCTCAACGAAGTTGCGAACTTCGATACTGGAAGTGGTGCATTAACGGAGCAAGAAGAATCCACTTTAAGAAACGGTTTATCCCAGGCCATGGTCACCACCTACAGATTTGATCCCCAAGTAGGTGTTACCCAAATAACGGACCCCAAAGGTCAAAAGACTCATTTCACTTACGACACCAACAATCGTTTGAAGGAAGTGCGCGATCATAACAACCATTTGGTCACCGACTATGACTATAGCTATAAAACCATTTCCATTCAACAATAAGGTGCAACCAATGATGAAGAAGAAATCAAAATTTAGACTGCCATTTGGGCATACTTATAGTTCAGGCAATAGCCCCGTATGTCATCAGGCCCGCTATTCGCATAACAATGGAGATAGGTGCGCAACTTTAATTTTTTCAGCTACTGAACATGGGGCACACTTGTACGAGAAAATCAGCGGAATAGCCAGCTCGGTAATTCGCATTGAGGGAGGCAACACCTCCCTTTCCAATGCACATGCAACCACTTACGCTTACAATTCTATAAGTTGTATTACAAGTATCCAAAATTCTAGAACCCAAATCTACAAGAAATGAAACCTACGATGTACAGCACAAAACAATCTCTATTTTTGTTTTGTACCTTATTAATAGCCCTTTTGTCACATAACACATTGATTGGCCAATGTTTTGTCGAAAACATTTCACCATTCAGTTTTAGCGCATCGGGAGGTACACAAAACAATAGCATAGTCTACACCAACGGGTCTTGCACCTATTCATTGACTTTTTCCAATATCCCATCTTGGATAACGAGTGTGACCCAGCCTAATTCATACCAAGTTGTGGTCACTTGCCAGTCAAATTCAGGTGGAAGCCGTAACGCGCTTATCAATTATTCCTATAACGGGCAAATGCAGAGTTTTTCAGTAACTCAGGCCGCGAATCCCAATCCTCCTCCAGCACCTAACAATCCTACCATAGTCTCAAATAGCAATGGCTGTGGAGAGGCCACGCTCCAACGCAGTGGAAACCCACCTTCTGGGGTAACTTGGTATTGGCAGGGAACCGACCCCAGTGGTACCAATAGCTCCGCTGCACTTAATGCCTCCACAAATACTTATTCCGCAACACAATCTGGCACTTACTACATTCGAGCTCGCGGCAGTAACGGTGTTTGGAGTACTTCGTCCGGGTCTAGGTCTGTCTCGATTATAAATCTATCCGCAGGTATCGTTATGGATGTTCCATCCATATGTTATGGCGGGGATCCCAATTTGATCGATAGTTTTGAGGAAGCTAGTGGCAGTAATGGTAATCATACTTACCAGTGGGAATGGGCAACATCCCCTACCAGTAGTTCATGGAATACCATTGCCAATGCAACCGGTAGTACTTATAATCCTCCAGGCGGACTACAAAGTTCCAGATCATATCGCAGAGTAGCAAGATGTGGAACCAAGACCGAAAACTCAAATATTGTTACGGTCGTGGTAAACGCACCCTTGGAAGGTGGTACCATCAATAGCCCTTCACCGATTTGTTCTGGTGAAAATTCCGCAACACTTTTAGGTACTTCCGCAAGTAATGGAGACGGTACCTATGGCTACCAGTGGGAATGGGCGTCTGTTGGCAGTTCTAGTTGGAATAGTATTAGTGGAGCAACCAGTTCACAGTATACCCCACCAGCATTGACCGAATCAAGAAAATATAGAAGAAAAGTGGTTTCCTGTGGTCAAACGGCAGAATCCAATGAAGTTACACAAGTTGTGCACCCTATTCTGGGAACAGCTTTGGGCCCTAATGTTTCAAGATGCAGCACCGGTCCGGTAACGCTCACTGCAACTCCTGGCACCAATGCCGATCAAGTTAAATGGTACACATCATCAACCGGCGGAACGGAAATTACTGCAGGAGTGAGCGCAAATACCCTAAGTCTTACCACAAGTTCGTTAAGTTCCAGTACCACATACTACATTGAAAGCTACAATAGTTCCAATGGTTGTGCCGCAACATCGCGTGCCGCAATACAGGCACAAATAGAACCTGCGGTCACATGGTATTTGGATGCGGATGGCGATGGCCATGCAATATCTACGGTCCAAGACTGCACCAGTCCGGGGGCCAATTATACACAAACAGCATTGCCTTTGGACGACTGCGATGATGGAACCTATGATCTCAGCAACATCTGCTTTGACGGGGGTCTTACAACAGTTACCCTAAATCAGTCTGGGCATAATTATGTATATACCAGACAATATCAAGATTCAACGGGCAGCGCTTCGGCCTTCTTTACCCCAGATGCCGATCTTATCCAAAACATCACCTACTTTGACGGTCTTGGGCGATCCTCACAGCAGATCGGCCTTGAACAGACACCAGAAGTGGCAGGTGTTAAAAGAGATATTGTAACCCATATAGGATATGATGGTTTTGGGAGACAGGAAAAGGAGTGGCTGCCCTATGCTGAGGATATGGGCACCTATGGTGCTCCCAAAACGGCAGCGGAGACAGCTACCAATACCTATTATATTCAAAATTATGGTCAGGATATCCTTACTGGGGCACCCAACCCCTACTCCCAAAAGGCTTTTGAGCCCTCACCGCTCAATAGGGTACTACAGCAGGCAGCTCCGGGGAACGATTGGGCCCTGGGCCAGGGGCATGAAATTGAATTTGCCTACCAGACCAACACCCATGACCCCAATAACGTAAACGATGCCAACAATGACAACGTGCGCCTGTTCGCGGTGACCCTAAGCTTTGCGGACAATACCTACACCCCAAGCTTGGCCAACCAAGGCTATTATCTGGCTGGGGAGCTGTATAAGACGGTGACCTATGACGAAAACCATACCTCGGGCAAAAACCACTCCACGGAGGAGTTTACGGACAAACAGGGCCGGGTGGTGCTTAAACGTACCTATGCCGACATTGACCTGAACAGTGATGGCGACACCAACGATACCGATGAAGAGGCCGAGGCACCCCATGACACCTACTACGTGTACGATGACCATGGCAACCTCACCTATGTGTTGCCACCTTTGGTGGATACCGGCGCAACGGTAAACCAAACGGTATTGAACAATTTGGGTTACCAATACGTCTACGACCACCGCAACCGATTGGTGGAAAAAAGGATACCGGGCAAAGAAGTGGAGTACATTGTGTACAACAAATTGGACCAGCCCATTATGACCCAGGACGCCAATCAGCGGGCTACCGGGGAATGGCTCTTTACCAAATACGATGCCTTTGGCCGGGTGGCCTACACCGGAAAGGCCATAAAAATGGATGGGGCCAGTCCCACTTCCAGAACGGATGTGCAGGATGCGGCCAATGCCGTCTCCGGAAATCTATGGGTACAGCGGAGCAGTGGTTTTTCCATGGATGATATGCTGGTGGAATATGGTAACAATGCCTACCCCCTAGCCGCCGAAGTGACCGAGGTACTCACCATAAACTATTACGACGATTATGGTTTTGACCCCCAAGATGAGCCCACCCCGCCCACAACGGTTTTTAACGACAGTGTTACCACCAATGTCAAGGGTCTTCCTACTGGCGGTAAGGTAAAGGTACTGGACCCCAACGCTGGTGCAGGCCAGAAAACCTGGATCACCACCATTACCCGTTATGATGCCAAGGGCCGGGCCATTTACACCTATAGCCAAAACGACTTTTTACAGACTGTGGACGTTGTAGAAACCGAGCTCG
>JBCCUY010000097.1:0-10533 GCA_039196145.1 Bacteroidota bacterium | reverse complement strand
TACGATAAGGCTCGCCTTGGAACCAGTAGATAAATTCCATCGATTATTATGGATCACCTGTCCTTTATCATCAGCCACTACCACTTGAGCAGTATTGGGACCGGATGAACCTTGGTTAAGTGCTTCAAAATCCAAACGGTTGAATCCTTGTATAAGATCAATGTTTATGCCTTTAAAAGTGCCGGACAGAAGTATGTTATGTTCCACAACTTCCCCATTTAAATATATTCGAACGCGATCACCATCCACGTATTCGTGATCTCGACATACAATACCAACAAATTTTGCTGTAGTCTTTACATCACCCAAATATTGGTCGCCATAATGCTCTTTGGAACCCTTTTTCTCTTTTTCCCCAATTTTTGGATCTAGCTTAAGGTCGTGTCCAGCCTGGACCAGCTCACGGTCAGGAAGCATTTTAATCCCCGGCTTATTGTTTTTGGAAATTAAGTTTTCGTCCAATACGGAGGGCATTCGAAGTAATGTGCCCTGATTACTGGATTTAATATCCAAGTTGTTCCGCTCCCCAATCTGCAATGGTCGGGTAGTTGGAATGTCTCCTTGGGCTTGGACCAAGGTCAACCCCAAAGCGGACATCAAAAGAAAAAAAACAAGTTTTTTCATAGCAACTTGGTCGATAACTTTTCTTAAAGTTAACAAATACCTTGTCATATGACTGATAAATAGCTGTTAAAAGTACTTTTATTTCGATGTAGGAATCCTTTTGTGTTGTGGGAGGCCTTGGTCTCCAAATTCCCTTCCCCGTTAGCTTCTAAAGTCGTAAATTGACTCAAATGCAATTGGTTAGCATTAACCCATTCGAATTGGAATCATGGAAAAAAGACATTTTTTAAAACAATTGGGAGGTGCCGCCCTTACTGTACCCTTTGTTCCTTGGCAAATGAGTGCCAAGGACGTTTCTTTTGTTAAGAATCCGTATCCGACTGGATTTGTAGTC
Organism: Bacteroidota bacterium; assembly: GCA_039196145.1. Classification (GTDB taxonomy): domain Bacteria; phylum Bacteroidota; class Bacteroidia; order Flavobacteriales; family Flavobacteriaceae; genus Flagellimonas. The sequence goes on along the minus strand of JBCCUY010000097.1, from coordinate 9,575 downwards.
GATTTTTGGGAACGCATACGGCAGGATTTTAGGCTAAAACCGGACTATGTGAATTTGGAGAACGGGTACTATTGCATTACCCCAACTCCCATCCTGGAAAAATTATGGGAACATACCCAAATGGTAAACTATGAGGGGTCTTACTATATGCGCACTGTTCAATGGGAAAATAAAGAAAAGGTTACTACAAGATTAGCCAAGTTTGTGGGGTGTTCTCCGAAAACACTTGTTATCACCAGAAACGCAACAGAATCCTTGGATTTGATTATTGGTGGATATCCCTGGGAAAAAGGAGATGAGGCCATTTTTGCCATGCAGGATTACGGATCTATGCGGGATCACTTTTATCTGATTAGGGATCGTTATGGAGTGGTTTGTAAGGAAGTTTCGGTTCCCTTAAACCCCAAATCTGATGAGGAGATAGTACAACTTTATGAATCGCAAATCACCCCAAAGACCAAACTCTTGATGGTCTGTCATATGATCAATATTACAGGCCACATACTGCCCGTGCGCAAAATTTGCGATATGGCCCACCGTTATGGAGTGGAGGTAATGGTTGACGGCGCCCATGCTGTTGGGCATATCCCAGTGAACATTGATGAACTTAATTGCGATTACTATGGGTCAAGCTTGCATAAGTGGCTTAATGCCCCACTGGGGGTAGGACTTTTGCAAGTAGCTTCACGTCATATACCCAAGATTTGGCCTTTGATGGCGGAGCATGGAAAAGGAACAAATGATATTCTACGACTCAATCATACCGGGACCAATCCTGTTCATATTTACTTGGCTATAAATGATGCCATGGATTATTTGGAGCTTATCGGTATAGAACGAAAAGAGGAACGATTGCGATACCTGCAACGGTATTGGAGCGATGCCCTTAGGAAGGTCCCAAACATTACTGTCAACACCCCGGTAGACCTGCAAAGAAGTTGTGGTATTGCCAATGTAGGTATTACCCATATGAAACCAGCAGACTTGGCCAAGACCCTTTTGGATGAGTTTAAAATTTGGACGGTAGCCATTGATGAATCCAATGTGCATGGTTGCAGGATAACGCCTAATATCTATACCACTACCGAGGAGCTGGACATTTTTGTTAACGCTATGAAGGTATTGGCCAAGCGGATATGAAATACATCAGTCCGTTATGTAATCAGATAGTTTTTCCGGACCTTCCAGTAGAATTCTTACGATTTGCAGCGTACCATCGGTCTTTGTGGCTATCTGCCATTTGATCAAGGAAATCTTTCCATTTTCAAGCTCTAGGCCCGTTATGCTTCGCGGGTGTACGCAGCTGCCATCATTAAAAAAGGGGATTTGGCCAGGTTCTGGAAACCTGGGCCTATGCGTATGACCCGCAATGGTGATTCTGAGATTGTTTTTCAAAATCCACTTTTTGATTCGCTTTTCAATCCGAATCAATTCCTTATAATTTTTTGCAGGACTTGTAGGATCGGCAATACCAACAACCTGTAGTGGCTTCCATAGGATCCGAACCAAAAACCTACCAATGCGCCAGCATACATAGTTCCACCAATCTGCCTGGTGCCCATGGGTACAAAAAAGTTCCTGACCAGTTTGTTGGTGCTTCAGGACAAGCGCCTCATTGTAGTTAATACCTTGGAAAAGCTCCTTGTCCGAGTCATCGATGGGCTCAAAATAGCTTGAAAGATGTTTATCCACATAGGACTTCTGACGGTATACCATATCATGGTTGCCCCAAACCATATGAAGTCTGTTTTCCAAATGGAACTTCCTCAATAACTGGTAAACATTTTTATGGGCCTCAAAGATGGCTTCGAAATTCAGGTTTTCCCAAAGCTCATCCCCATCACCCAATTCGCAATACTGAAAACCTTCTCGATAATAGTGGTTAAGGGCGTGGAAATAGATGTTTCTATTGTTCGCAAAGTCGTCGGCAAAACTGTTGTCCCCTCTATGGCAATCGCTAAAAAAGATGAACTTGGAAGTGTCATCAAAAGCAAGTTGCTTGGCATTTTTATAGGCCCGATCTAGTCTGAAGTTGGAGGACATGGAACAAATTTTCTTAAATATCTTAAAATTGGCAACAAATACATAAAGATTCCCTTAACAAGGTCCCATTTTTTCTTTTTGTAACTTTACTTGCTAAAACTCGACTAAATAGGCGTATGAAGGAGAACTACAATGCAGATAGCCCAATGCTTCAATTGGTAAGTTTTAACAAACTTTTGGAGCATTATGATGCGCAGCTGAAAAGCAAGGATAAGTATCTGGCGGAAAGGGCCAAGTATATCCTTAATGCCCAAGCGCCTTATCCTGAACTGCGGGAAGGCTTCAGCGATGTGTCTTTGTTGGACAAACACAAAGATGTAATAAGCCTTATATTGGCAGATACGTTTGCATCTGTCCTTACCCAAAATGAGATAAAGGCTGCTTCCGCTCCATTTGAAAATATTGTTTTCAATTCATCCGAAAGATTTAAAAAGATACTGAAGGATGCTGGCAAAGGATTTGAACTTGAAATCCGGAATCTGCCAAAGGACATGAACTATATCATGAAATGCACGGTAGTCCTGGCCTTCCATTATGGGTTTAAAATGGATTTCAGGAGACCCCTGTTCTACGATATACCGGATGCTAATGGCGTAATGCGTCATTATAGGATTCTCTACAATGCAGATTTTATGGAGATAATTCCGACCGAAAAGTCCAAAGATCTTACCCAAGCCGATGTTGATGAATTATTGGAGAATTTTGACAATATTGAACTTTGGAAGGAAAAAATTCCACCAGGGAGCTTTGTCTCCAAGGGTTTTGTTATTTCCAATATGTTCGATGTCACAGCCGAACATTCCATTTCCGACATCAAGTCGACCTTGATTGGAAACAATAAGCGGGGCGATGAGGATTTCATGGATAGTTTTCAAGATACCTTTAGGTCGCTTTTTAACCTCAAGGAAATCAGTGTTGGCTTTACGGGATATGACTCTAAAGCCAATAAATTCTTGAAGATTTACGGTAAAGGTATTGAGAGCTATATTTTGAAGGGCAAGGATATGGAACCTTGTGATACCATGCTTTGTGGATATTCACATAGTAAGCTATTGGGAGATAGCACCTACTATGCCATTCCCAATGTGGAGAAATACTTTGAAAAATCGGGCGGGGAACAACAACCGTATAAAAACCTGCATGAACAGGGCATAAAAAGTGCCATCTTGGCGCCCATAGCGGATAATGGCAATTTGTTGGGAGTATTGGAGCTTGTATCAAATACGGTCAATGAACTCAATAGCGTCAATGCCAATAAACTGGATGACGTAATGCCTTTCATTGTTTCCGCTGTGATACGTTCCATTGAGGAGGAAGAAAATCTTGTGGATGCCATCATTCAACATGAATGTACCACCGTGCACTCATCGGTATATTGGAAATTCCAAGAAGAGGCCAAGCGATTCATGGCGGATGAGTTGGTAGGCAATCAGCCTGTTTTTAAAGAAGTGGTGTTCAAGGACGTTTATCCACTATATGGACAGGTGGATATCAAGGATTCATCAAAAGAAAGAAACCTTTCTATTCAGAAGGATCTCATGATTCAACTGTCGGAAATCAACAATGTGCTGGAAGTGGCCTTCAAAACCTATAAACTACCTATTTATGAGGAGTTGATGTTCCGAGTGAACACTTATCTGGATGAGGTCAAAGAAGCGCTGTATACGCACACGGAGCAAGCTATATTTGATTTTGTAAAAGAAGAGGTGAATCCTGTTTTCAAACATCTAAAGGAAGAAAACAAGGATTTGGAACCGTACATCGCCAAATATGAGTCCCAGATTGATGAGGAAACGGAGTCCTATTACGATCATCGCCGCAATTATGATGACAGCGTTATGGAAGCCAATATGCAACTGGCAGCGCTACTCGATAAAAAACAGTTGGAAGCACAGGAAATGTTTCCCCACTATTTTGAACGCTATAAGACCGATGGTGTTGAGCACAATATGTATATAGGCAGTTCCATTGCCAATGACCGAAAGTTCGATGAACTTTATCTCAGCAACTTGAGGTTATGGCAATTACAGGTCATGTGCGACATGGAGAACAAGTACTATGCCTTAAAGCCAAACTTGCCCGTTAAGTTGGATGTGGCCTCTTTGATGTTGGTATACAGCACATCACTATCCATTCGTTTTAGAATGGACGAAAAGCGATTTGATGTGGACGGAACCTACAATGCCCGTTATGAGATCATCAAGAAGCGTATTGATAAATCCTATATCAAAGGTACTAACGAGCGTTTGACCCAAAAGGGGAAGCTGGCCATTGTCTATAGCCAAAGAAAGGATGAGAAGGAGTATATGCGCTATATCAAATTCCTGAAGGCCAAGGGCTATTTTACCAATAATATTGAAATTGTGGAGTTGGAGGGCTTACAGGGCGTTACAGGATTAAAAGCTATAAGGGCCGAAATCCTATATACCAAGGACAAGGATGCCCAATCCGAAAGAACCTATACGTACGAGGATTTAATGGAAGAACTAAAGTCCTAAAAACCCAAAGTTTTTCAGATTCTGTCCGTTCCACCAAAAAAGTGGAAGGAAATAGCAAAGGCAATAACCGAAATTACGATGCCGATGATAAAGATGGTATAGGTAGTCCTAAGTATTTTGTATTTTCTGTTTAAAACCAGTCCTAAGAAGTATAAATCCTTGGTTAGCGAAGAGTAGATGTACTCTTTGTCCTTGACTAGTTCCTGAATGGCCCATTCATAATCTGCAAGGCTCATCTTATGAAAATTTCCAAAGAACAGTAGGTTTACCTTTTTATCTTCAACGTCCTTTTTGGTAAACTGTCCACTGGTTACATTAGGCCGGGTTGCCAAAACCGCCAAGATCATGGAAACCACACTAAACGTGATGAAAATTCCCGTGGGGACAATAAGATAGGCATTGGAAGGGTTGTCCAACTTAGGGATAAGATTGGAAAGGGCCACGGAAATGATAATGGCGTTTACTGAAAGCAAGATGTTTGCCTTGGTGTCGGCAATATCGCTTAGGGTAAGATGGTTCTTTAAGGTTACCCGAAAAAGGGTCTGAATGCCCCGGTCTGGGCTTTCACTCTTATACTTCGCCTTTAGGGCCTCTTTTTTGGCAATTTCCTTTTCGGTCTTCTTCTCCTTTACCAGTTGTTTCAGGTTTCTTTCCTTGCCTTCTTCCCAATTTTCCTTGGCGTATTCCGTATAGAACTGATGTTCGTTCCGAAACATTTTAATGTTAATGTCGCGCCACTCTTTTCCAGAATAATCCGCAAGGCCCAATTCTCTTAGTTCTTCTTTCAAGAAATCTGTTGTTTCCCAATAACTTTTTTTCGCAAAATGCGAAGCATCGGCATCCCTAATAATCTCCTCATGTAAATTAGACGGTTCATGGAACCTTTTGGTGGCCATAATCCAAGCACAGATTTGATTTAGGTCTTCGGGGTTGTATTTGTGTTCCTTAAGGAATTCGGATACTATTTCACAACTTGTCTCTTCATGGTTTTGGGTTCCCTTTGTATAGCCGGTATCATGAAACCAAGCGGCCAATAAGAGCTTTTCATTTTCGGGATCGCCCAAATTGTAAAAATTGAGCAATTCTTTAGTACTTTTAACTACACGCTGGGTATGGCGCAAATTGTGATATTGGAACTTTGGGTCAAGTTGGGTTTCCAAAAGTTCGGTGACAAACGATTCAGCTTTTTCAACAATTTCCGACATAACAGTTGTTTGAACAACCCAAAATACAAAATTTTGGTATCAACCTCATCGATATGAAGAAACATTACCTATATAGCTTGGTCTTGGTTTTGGCAGCTAGTTGTGCTACTTACGAGGCGAAGTATGAGACACCATTTACAAGTACCGAAACCAGTACGGACAAGCAAGTAGAACATACTTTTTATCTGATAGGGGACGCGGGCAAATCGCCTTCCGGAAAACTGAACCCGGCCCTTAAAATGTTCAAAGAACGTCTTACCAAAGCGGATAAGAAAAGCACTGCACTTTTTTTGGGCGATAATATTTATCCTGCAGGATTTCCTGATGAAAAAGATGACCCCAGTGGACATCAATCAGCAAAAAACCATTTGGATGCCCAATTGAAAACCTTGGAAAATTATAACGGTAGAACGGTGTTCCTACCTGGCAACCATGATTGGTACAGCAATGGACTGAATGGTTTGGAACGGCAAGAAAAGTATATTCAAAAGGCCTTGGATAGCAAAGATGTCTTTTTACCAGATAACGGATGCCCTTTGGAAACGGTTAAAATTAGTGATGATGTATTATTGATAACCATTGATACGGAGTGGTACCTTGTGGACTGGGACAAACATCCTACCATCAATGATGATTGTGAAATCAAATCAAGGGGAAGATTTTTTGAGGAATTGGAAAGTCTTATCAAAAAGAATGTGGACAAAACTACAATTATCGCCATGCACCACCCTATGTACACCTATGGTTCACATGGCGGACATTTCTCTTTCAAGCAGCATATTTACCCAAGTGGAGGAAGTGTTCCCTTGCCTATTTTGGGGTCTGTGGCAAATTTGCTTCGGAAAACATCAGGTGCCTCAATTGAGGATCAAACCAATAAGATGTACAACAGGCTCAAAAATCGAATCGTAACCCTCTCCCAATTTTCAGATAAAGTGATTTTTGTATCGGGCCATGAGCATACCCTTCAATATATTGTTGAAAAGGATATTCCCCAGATTGTTAGTGGTTCGGGCGCCAAAACGGGTGCCACCAAACTGCTGAACGGTAGCAAATTTTCAACCGGAAAAATGGGCTATGCGGTTTTAAAGGTTTTCACAGATGGTTCTTCCCATGTGAGTTTTTATGATGCTGTAGGGGATGAAGTGTTATATCAGACCGATGTTTTGGAGGCGGACGAAAAAGGGCCTTTGACAACCTATCCAAGCAGTTTTCCCAAATACCAAGAAGCTTCCGTTTATACGGAGGAGGAAATCACCAAGGGAGGATTTCATAAATGGTTATGGGGTGAACGCTACAGAAAGTACTATGGAACAAAAGTGAAGGCCCCAACGGCCGTGCTGGATACCCTGTATGGTGGGTTAACAGTAGTTAGGAAAGGTGGTGGAAATCAGTCCAATTCCTTGCGCTTAAAACATAAGGATGGAAGACAGTTTGTAATGCGGGATCTTCGTAAAAGCGCTGAACGCTATCTTCAGGCTATGGCCTTTCAAGAACGTTATATCATAGGAAAATTTGAGGATACTTACCCAGAAAGGTTGCTCTTAGATCTTTACACCGGTGCGCATCCTTATGCCCCGTTTACCATGGGGACCCTTTCTGACGCCATAGGCCTTTACCATACCAACCCCAAACTGTTTTATGTGCCCAAGCAGAATGCCCTGGGACAGTTCAACAGCGATTTTGGAGGGGAACTGGTCATGATAGAAGAGCACGTTTCCGATGGCCATACAGATTTGGAAAGCTTTGGGAAGACCGAAAAAATAGAAAGCACTTACGACTTGATAAAAAAACTCCGAAAGGACGAGAAATATAGTATTGACAGAGAGGCTTACGTTAAGGCCAGATTGTTTGATATGTTGATAGGCGACTGGGATCGTCATGTTGATCAATGGCGTTGGGCCGAGTTTGAGAATGAAGATGGTAAAATCGTTTATAGGCCCATACCAAGAGATAGGGACCAAGCGTATTCCAAGTGGGGAGACGGTTTTGTTATGGGATTGGGATCACGGGTAGTGCCTTCCCTTAAGATTTTCGAGGGTTTTAATGAGGAAATACGAAACCTGAAAGGTTTTACTTCCTCACCAAGAACCTTTGCACTTGATATGGCCATCCTTTCCGAGACTACTTTGGAGGAATGGACCGAGCAGGCCAAATTTATTCAACAACATATAACCGGTAGTGTTATTGATGAAGCGTTAATGCATTTTCCCGAGGAGGTTCGGGATGAAACCGTGGACCAAATCAAACAGAAACTACTCTTCAGAAAAAGTGACTTGGTAGAGACAGCTAGGGAGTATTTTAGGATTATAAACAAATACAGCGTCATCACGGGAACGGATAAGGACGATTATTTTCATATTACCTCCCGTTCCAATGGAGATGTTGAGGTGAAAGCGTATCGTATCAAAAATGGAAAAAAGAAAGATCTCTTTTTTGAGAAAACCTATCAGCCACAATATACCAAGGAGCTATGGATCTATGGATTGGACGATGATGATGTTTTTGATGCGAGTACCCAAACTTCCAAAATTAAGGTACGCCTAGTAGGTGGACAGAACAACGACGTGTATAAGATTGCAGAAGGTTCTAAAAAGATACATACCTACGACTTTAGGAGCAAAAAGAATACTTATGACGAAGCGTTTGGTGGGAACATCCACAGAATTAATGATTATGACACCAATACCTATGAGTTTCTCCAAGTAAAGGCTAGTAACAATCAATTTCTGCCCGCAATTGGATACAATCCGGATGATGGATTTAGGATTGGCTTGACAAATACTTATGTCGTCAATGGATTTCGGCAAAACCCTTTTACGCAACGACATATTTTCAGTGCAGCTTATTATTTCGCCAACAACGGGTTTATTTTTCAATACAATGGGGAATTTGCCAATTTCTTTGAAGGTGTAAACCTTGAATTGGACGCAGGATTTACCAGTCCTAATTTTGCCATCAATTTTTTCGGTTTTGGGAATGAAACCGAAAACAATGATGACGAGGAACCCTTGGGCCTGGATTTTAACCGGGTGAGAATAAGTGTCCTTAAGTTTGCCCCCTCATTGGTTTGGAGAGGTTACCTAGGTTCAAAAGTGCGGTTGGGAGTATCCTATGAAGATATTGAGGTAGAAGAAACAGAAGACCGCTTTATAAACCAGTTTTTTGTAGCAAACGGAGAAGAAAACGAACAAAGCTTTTTTGGCGTGGATGCAGAGTATAGTTATTCCAATACGGATGACAGTGCATTCCCTACCCTAGGCATGGATTTCTCTCTTCATGGGGGCTATAAAACCAATTTGACCACATCGGGCAGATCTTTTGGATACATCATCCCAAGCCTGTCCATAGACCACAGGTTGAGCTCCAATGGGCAACTGGTTTTGGCCACCAAAATCAAGGGGCGAGTGAATTTTGGAAATGGATTTGAGTTTTATCAAGGTGCCAGTATAGGCGCTAATGATGGACTTCGGGGTTTTCGATTTCAACGTTTTACCGGTAAATCCTCTTTCTATCAAAATACAGATCTAAGATTCAGTTTCAGAAAACAACGAAAAGGAGTTTTGCCATTTACTCCAGGAATTTTTGGTGGGTTCGACTATGGAAGGGTTTGGTTCCCCGGGGATAGTTCGGACAAATGGCATAATTCCTATGGAGGAGGATTTTTTGTGGATGGAGCAGGGATATTGTCCGCCAACTTGGGATTGTTCAATAGTTCCGATGGTATTCGGTTTGCCTTTGGGATTGGTTTTGGCTTCTAGTCCAAAGAGTAGGAGTAGAGGTGACGACCTTTGGTTTTGGATTGTTCGTCCGCCACAATAAGCGTGTT
>JBCCUY010000096.1:0-10673 GCA_039196145.1 Bacteroidota bacterium | reverse complement strand
GGAAGTATCCGCCAAAAACAACGGCCCACGATCAGTAATCATGATATTCACGGTAGAAGCTTTTGCCACGCCCTTGGCCCTTCCCAAAACCTCAAAAACCGGTTTCAACACTTTAGGATAAGAGCGCGAATATCCCGAAATCATTCCATCAGCATCACCTTCCAGAAGCATCATGGCTCCAAAATAATTTCGCTTGCCCATGTTAATTCGGGCACTATATTGGGTCTCTCCCTTTCTTTTTCTGGATTCCCATAATTTCATGGCATATCGGGTACGAATCTCTTTGGATTCATCCGATCTTGGGTCTATTATGGTAACTTCCGCATCAAAATCAAGTTCTTTTTTGAGCTCCTCGATAATCTCACGGTTTCCAAGAAGAATGGGAATGGCGATCCCCTCATCGTGCACTATTTGGGCCGCTTTCATTACATCCAACAATTCTGCCTCCGCAAAGACAATACGCTTGGGATTTAAACGGGCCCTGTTGTGCATCAATCGCACCGCCTTATTATCGTTACCTGAGCGCTGATAGAGTTCCTCCTCGTATTTTTTCCAATCCTGAATTGGGGCCTTGGCCACCCCACTTTCCATTGCAGCTTTTGCTACCGCAGGTGGGATTTTGGTAATCAATCTTGGATCAAATGGTTTTGGGATAATGTAATCCTTACCGAACGCCAATCTAGTGGTGTCATAGGCAATATTTACCTGTTCCGGAACAGGCTCCCTAGTAAGGTCTGCCAAAGCCCTTACCGCGGACATCTTCATCTCTTCATTGATTTTGGTCGCCCTAACATCCAATGCTCCCCTGAAGATAAACGGGAAGCCCAAGACGTTGTTTACCTGATTGGGGTGATCAGAACGTCCCGTGGCCATTATGATATCATTTCTTGTTTTGCAGGCCAAGCCGTACTCGATCTCAGGGTCCGGATTGGCCATTGCAAAAACAATGGGATCTTTGGCCATGGACATCAGCATTTCTGGACTTAGAATGTCTGCAATGGAAAGTCCAATGAACACATCGGAATCTTTCATGGCTTCCTCCAAAGTGTCAATTTTCCGATCTGTGGCAAACTCCAGTTTTTCCTTAGAAAGATTGTCCCTATCACTTCGGATTACTCCCTTGCTATCCAACATGACTATGTTTTCAGCTTTCGCCCCAAATGCTTTGTACAAGCGCGTACATGAAACGGCTGCGGCTCCCGCGCCACTGACAACTATTTTAACTTCATCAATTTTCTTATGGGTAAGTTCCAGTGCGTTCAGCAAAGCGGCGGCCGAGATGATGGCTGTCCCATGCTGATCATCGTGCATTACCGGAATATCCAACTCTTCCTTAAGGCGTTTCTCTATTTCAAAAGCCTCTGGAGCTTTGATATCCTCTAGATTGATTCCTCCAAAAGTTGGTGCAATGGTCTTTACCGTCTCAATGAACTTTTCAACATCTGTGGTATCCAGTTCAATGTCCATACCATCGATATCCGCAAAAATTTTGAACAGCAAGCTCTTCCCTTCCATAACCGGCTTGGAAGCTTCGGGACCGATATTCCCCAAACCTAAAACAGCGGTACCATTTGATATCACGGCAACGATGTTTCCTTTTGCGGTGTACCTATAGACGTCTTCTTTATTTTTTTCGATTTCCAAGCAGGGTTCCGCCACTCCTGGAGAATAGGCCAATGCCAAATCCCGCTGGGTAGAATAAGGTTTGGTTGGGACTATCTTTATCTTGCCTGGTTGGGGTTTTGCATGGTACAACAATGCTTCCCGCCGATGTCTTTCTTTACTCATACCTTAGGTTTGGATCGGTAAATTTATGTTATTCCATGGGATAAATGCCAATAGCTCCACGTAATCAAAAGAAAACCTCCAGAACCTACGATACATAGCGGGTCACCATGCGTCAATCTTTGGAAATGTTGAGACGCATTGCCAAGAATCCTGCGATTACAAAGAAAACACCACCAAAAATAATTGCATTTACTGCATTGTTGTCCAGTAAATTCTTAATGATGGGACCAAAGGATACGGTTTGAATCAACATAGGAATTACAATCATCATGTTCACGATACCCATGTAAACACCTCTTCGTTCTTCTGGGATAACCTTGGAAACCATGGCATATGGAATACCCATCATAGCGGCCCAACCAATTCCAAAGAGAACCATAGGCGCCAACAAAAGCCATTGATTACTAATGTAAGGCATGCTAAGCATGGCAATTCCCGTTATAAAGAGGCACAGCACATACACCAATTTTGAACCAATTCTGGAAGCTATGGGCACCAAGGCCAAAGCTACAAGCATGGTGACCAAGTTATAGGTTCCGTTCATTAATCCGGTCTGGGCCAAAGCCTGCTCAGCGAGGGACTGCACATTTTGTGCGAAGGCCATGTCCTCGGCACCTATTACCGCACCTTCCTTACAAGCTTCCATGATTCCCTCGAACTTTTCGTTATCGGAATTGCTTATTCCATACAAACTATTCCGTAGCATAGGGGTTATGAACTGCCAGTAGACAAAAAGAGCATACCATTGAAAGAAATATACTGCGGCCAATTTCCATAAAAACCCTGGCATTTCACCAATTGCCTCCGCCGCCTCAACAAATGGATTCAGTACATCCCCCAGTTTTTTGATTGCCGGTTTATCAGGGTTTTTCTTGATAATACGATAGAGTATGAACAGCCACAGAAAGGCTATGATAAGTACAATGATTACCCAAAGGTTGATGTCCTCAAAAAGAGAGGGCACCATCTCCCCGATGACATAACCCAGAGCAACGGGAACCGAGAAAATCACCAACAAGACACTAAGAATTTGAATTAGCGGTGCTGGTTTTCCTTTATTGAATTCGGTGATCTCTTCCAATTCTTCATCAGAAGGAGGAATCTCCGGAGTTTTCCAAACCGACCACATCACCGTTCCTATAGAGGCTATGGCTCCCAAAAAGAAAGAGTAGTACACCCATTTCGGAATACTGGTAACGGCTTCGGCACCTGTACTGCAAAGTCCGGTTGCCTCCGCAGGCACACTGAACCAGTCCTGGAATAAGAAAAGGGAAAAATTGGCCAGGGTAATTCCTGCCCCTACAAAAAGGCTTTGCATCTGGTACCCAAAGGTCAATTGCTCATCTGGAAGTTTATCCCCAACAAAGGCCCTGTAGGGCTCCATAGCCGTATTGTTACCGGCGTCCAAAATCCAAAGCAGTCCAACCGCAAACCATAGTTCCGGGCTAAAAGGAAAAGCAAACAGACATAGACTTGCCAAAATCGCCCCAATTAGGAAGAAAGGCTTTCTTCTACCTCCCCATTTTGGGGACCAGGTCCTATCTGAAATCGCCCCAATGATAGGTTGTATCAGCAGACCAGTTACCGGTCCGGCCAAATTCAACAAGGGAAGTTCATCATGATGTGCTCCCAGAAAAGAAAAAATAGGGTTAACGGCAGTCTGCTGCAATCCAAAGCTGAACTGGATTCCGAAGAATCCGACATTCATATTCCATATTTGCCAAAAATTGAGACGGGGTTTGGTAATCTTTATCATGGTTTCGTTTGGTTTAGTTCTTCAAATATGGAAGGTTAGTGGCTTCAACTAACGCTTATCAAGATAACATTTTAAGTTTTTTCATAAAAATGATCTATTAGGGAATCGTCATCAATGTTTGCTCTCCGTTTTCACCGGTTCCCCGAATGGTAAATTTTTTGTGGGATAAATCCAATTCCAACCTCACCCAATCCTGATTATTTGTCCATTGGATATGTAGCAGTTCATCTGCAGTTGGCTTTAAATCAAAAATTCCATCAAATGCTTTATGGTTATTTCTTAACCGCATAAGCTTGGCCAATTGTTGAAACCAAGGCATTTTCATTTTTTCTTGGATTTCTTTTTTCGAATAATAATGTCTGTTGATATCACGTCCTACATTGGTTCGTTCCAACAACTCCATATCATTGTCATCACCAAAAAGACCCACATAATATACTTGGGGAACACCAGGCACAAAAAACTGGATGGCACGAGCCATCAAATAGGCGGTTTCGCTCTTTCCCAAGGCTTCAAAATAGGTGCAATTTACCTGATAGAGGTCTAAATTTGATGCAGCCGCTCCGGTAGCCTTTAGACTTCTTCCCTCACTGTTTTTGTGAATCCGCTCCACAATACCATCCAAATCCTTGTCGGGTATCAATCCGGGTTTTCCCTCAAAACCAGCAACATCAACAACCCCGATTCCGTCATGGGTATCCAAAACGGTTACCGAGTTTCGTGGTGCTATGTTCAACCATTTTTTTAAATGCTTTGCATTGCTATTGAATATGCTGTCCAAAACCAGTACGGGCAGGGCAAAGTCATATACAAAGTCTACTTTTTTGGCAATTTCCATTTGCGTTTCATAAAACGAATGAATCTCCACCAACACCTCAATTCCCTGTTTCTTTGCTTTCTGGGTAAGTTCGTCAATAAAGTCAAAGGTCTCCGGAATCATGAAACAAGAGCTGCCAGCTTTTTTAATGGCATAACCAGCAGCGTCCAATCGAATCATAGAAATCCCGGCCTCACCATAAGTTTTCAGCATGGATTCAAGATAGGCGGATCCGGGCTCGGAGTGCACATCTATATCAATCTGCTTTTGTGTGAACGTTGTCCAAATCCATTTTTCAGAACCATCGGACAACTTGTATTCCGTGAACGGAAGGCCAGGTCTGGGACGATAAATAGATTGAAGTTCTACTTCTGTTGCTCCATCAGGGAAAACAGATTCAACGGTCAGGAAAAGGGAAGCATGCTGCGAGTCCTCCCCACGTTCCAAAAAATCTTGAAACTCCTTCGATTCTGCCGATACATGATTCACAATCAAATCGGCCATAACGTCCACCGTGGACGTCAAACTTTTAACATCGGACCAGTTCCCCAATCTTGGGTCTACCAAACTATGGTCTATGGGATCAAAACCTGCATCTTCCCCATCTATGGGATGAAAAAAAGGTAATACGTGAATACCACCAAAGAGTCCGTCCAGTTCGTTATGCAAAAGTGCATTCAGCTCTTTGAATCCCGAACAACCAATCCTATCTACATAGGTAATCAACTGAATTTTATTCTTCACGGACGTATCAAAATTGAAAGGATCATCAATCTGTTGTAATAAAGTAAAGAGTGAAAGCACAGGTGAATGCTTTCACTCCCACATCAACTAAAAAAATAAACTAAACTTATTGAGCTACAATAATTTATACTGTTTTGAACATATTTGCCCATTCTTCAATATACTTCTAATTTATAACAGTTCCGGCTGATAAAACAGTTTTTTCCTACGAAAACGTTTTCGACAAAGCTGTTGATCCTTTTTGTAACTTTATGTGATAAAATTTCGCTGATTTCGCACTAAAAAAATGAGCAGGACCACGCTTCAACAAATTGCTTTGAGCTTGAATCTTTCGGTGACTACGGTTTCCAAGGCCCTGAGGTCCTACCCGGATGTGAGTGAAAAAACCATCCAAAAGGTAAAAGAAGCGGCCAAACTGCTCAACTACAAACCAAACACCTTTGCGGTAAACCTAAGAACACAGGAATCCAAAACCATAGGACTGGTAATTCCTGAGATTGTCCACCAATTTTTTTCCAGTGTTGTAAAAGGAGTCATTGAGGAGGCCGAAAAAAACGGGTACGTGGTCATTGTATTGCAGACAAGCCAAGATTTTGAGACGGAAAAGAAACGGATAGAGTTCTTGATCGATAAACAAGTGGACGGTATCCTCATTGCCATTGCAGACCAAACAGTGGACTGCTTCCATTTGTACGAGGTACAATCCATGGATCTACCTGTGGTCATGTTTGATAAAATCAGTAAGTCCGTGAGTTGTTCCAAAGTTATTATCGATGACATTAAGGCTGGCTACGAGGCTACCAAACACCTTATCGATTGTGGTTGCAAAAATATTGCACATTTTAGGGGGCCTCTCACCTCCCAAAACTCCATAGACCGGTATTTAGGTTATAAAAAAGCATTGGAGGAATCTGGACTGACATTTGATGAATCCAACGTATATCATTGTAGTAAAATGAATTTTGACGAGGGCAGGGAGCAGGCCCAAAAGCTTTTGCAGCATAATCGTGGTGTGGATGGTATTTTTATCAATACAGACATGGTCGCCGTTGGTGCTATGACGGAGTTCAAGGCCCAAGGCATAAAAATTCCGGAGGAAATCTCCATCGTTGGGTTTGGCAATTGGTTTCTTTCCTCGGTGATCACACCATCATTGACCACGATTGACCAACCCAGCTACACCATGGGCAAGATTGCATTCAACACCTTACTTTCAGAGCTAACAAAGCGAAAGAAGAACGAACATGTGGAGCACGAGACCGTTATCCTTCCTACAGAAATCATCGAGCGGGAATCCACTTCATCCCGAAAGAAATTTGATATTTCGCTGTAAACCGGAATATTGGGTCCGCTTTACCGCTGATTTTTTAAATATTTTCTTGAAAACATCCTCTGTGATTTCTTCCCAATCCTTTTTGGTCATGGAAAGAAGCTCAGGATGAGGATGGAACAAAGGCTCTTGATGGGATTTAGAGAAGCGGTTCCAAGGGCATACATCCTGACATACATCACAACCAAACATCCAATCATCAAATTGATCTTGAAAGGTGGGTGGAATCTCTTTTTTTAACTCGATGGTAAAATAGGAGATACATTTACTTCCATCCACCATGTAGGGTTCTACGATAGCCTGTGTTGGGCAAGCCTCAATACAGGCAGTGCAGGTCCCGCAGTGATCGGTAACCGGATGATCGTACTCCAATTCCAAATCCAAAATGAGCTCTGCGATAAAATAGAAGGAACCTACTTGTTGGGTAAGTAAATTGCTATGTTTCCCAATCCACCCCAATCCACTTTTCGCAGCCCATGCCTTATCCAAAACCGGGGCCGAATCCACAAAAGCCCTTCCCTGTACCTCTCCAATTTCATCCTGAATAAAATGAAGCAGGGATTTCAGCTTATCTTTTAGCACAAAGTGATAATCCATGCCATAGGCATACTTGGAAATTTTATAGGATTCGGGATTTTGCTGTTCAGATGGATAGTAATTGAGCAGCAGGGAAATCACGGATTTGGAGCCTTCGACAAGTTTTGTTGGATCTAGTCGCTTGTCGAAATGGTTTTCCATGTATTGCATCTCACCATGCATGTTCTGATTGAGCCACTTCTCCAGACGTGGCGCCTCGTCCTCTAAAAATTCAGCTTTTGAGATACCACATGACAAAAAACCGAGGCGCTTGGCTTCGGTTTTTATCAAATCTGTATGTTGCTCCTTTGAGTTCAAATCAAAATAACCCCCCTTGTGTTCCGTCCTTGATCCTTCCCAAATGTTTATAAGCCAATTCAGTCACTTCCCGTCCACGCGGAGTGCGCATAATAAAGCCCTGCTGAATCAAAAATGGTTCATAAACTTCCTCGATGGTCTCAGCGCTTTCCGAAACAGCTGTTGCCAAGGTGGTGATACCCACCGGGCCACCCTTAAATTTGTCGATGATGGTAGACAGTATCTTATTGTCCATTTCATCCAAACCGTGTGCATCCACATTCAAGGCCTTAAGTCCAAATCTGGAAATTTCCAGGTCAATGTTTCCGTTACCCTTGATTTGGGCAAAATCCCTGACACGTCTTAAAAGTGCATTACAAATTCTTGGAGTACCCCTACTACGTCCGGCAATTTCAATTGCAGCTTCATTGGAAATGGGGACCTTTAAAATGTCAGCGCTACGTTCCACAATGGTGGAGAGCAATTCGGTATGGTAGTATTGTAATCGACTTTGAATTCCAAATCTGGCTCGCATAGGTGCAGTTAAAAGCCCTGAGCGTGTTGTTGCCCCAACCAAGGTAAAGGGACTTAGATTAATTTGAACGGTACGGGCATTGGGGCCCGTTTCAATCATGATATCTATCTTATAATCCTCCATTGCCGAATACAGGTACTCCTCAACAATAGGACTTAATCTATGGATCTCGTCAATAAATAAGACATCACGTTCTTCCAGATTGGTCAGTAGTCCCGCCAAGTCTCCGGGTTTATCCAGAACGGGGCCGGAGGTCACCTTGATTCCAACGCCCAATTCATTGGCCAAAATATGGGCCAATGTAGTTTTTCCCAATCCTGGAGGTCCATGAAACAAGGTATGGTCCAGCGCTTCTCCCCGAAGATTCGCGGCCTGCACAAATACCTTAAGATTTTCCAGGACCTGCTCCTGCCCGGTAAAGTCATCAAACGTAATGGGTCTCAAAGCCCTTTCGATGTCAAGTTCCTCTTGTGAAAAATTTTCAGATGTTGGGTCTAGGTTTTCATTCATCTTCCAACAAATATAGTTGAAAACAAAATGAAGCAACAATCCATTCCCATACCATTCTTTTCCTAAAATTCTATGGCTTAAATTAGATACCGAATAGTAACATCCTCAACTTTCGGATATGGTCTCCTTAAAATACTCCATTGGCATCGTACAATACATCCCCTTTTTCTATGTAATATGGTCAGACGACCTTCTTTCCGTTTCTGAGGTTTCAGTCGTCAAAAACGCCATTAAGAGCGATGATTCCTTGAATCCAAGAGAAAAAAAGCAGCTTGAAGGATGGCTAATTCGTGAGAAATCACCCTCCGAACAAGAATTCAAATACTGGAAACAGCTTATTTCCACTTCCGGAATAAAACTTGTGGAAAGCGACACCTATCCCCTGAGTTCGTTATGCCGGCGTTTGGGAAATGTTCATTGTGAGGATTGTGATTTTAACGAGCAACTTAAGCATATTGAAATCAATCTTGGCATACAACCCAACCATTATAACCATCTTTTTGATGTGGAGGTGGTCCATGAAAAAACCTCCGATAAATATGATGCCAATGTTCTCGATAAGATTCTAAAAGGAGAACATGCAGAGGAAGTAGATGCATTCCGGAGATTCTTAAATCAACCCAATTTTGAATGGGACGTAGTTCGTGACAAATCCGATTTTAGGAAAAGGGTATTGCAGCAGGTTCAACTCTTGGGACAGGAAGGATTTGGTGCGATGGGATATGAGGAGTCTTATGGGGGTACTAATAACATGCCGGCCTATGCAGCCATATTTGAGCATCTCATGTTTGTGGATGGCAGTCTTGCTGTCAAATTTGGGGTTCAATTTGGACTTTTCGGCGGAAGCATTCAAAAATTGGGTACTAAAAAACACCATGAAAAATACTTGAAAGCTGCTGGTGAGGCTAAGCTTTTAGGTTGTTTTGCCATGACAGAAACCGGGCACGGTTCCAATGTAAGAGGCATAAAGACTACGGCAACCTATGATTCCGGGTCGGACTCTATTGTCATCCACACCCCGGGGAGAAACGATAACAAAGAATATATCGGGAATGCGTTACATTCTAAAATGGCCTCAGTCTTTGCCCAACTGATTGTTAATGGAAAAAATGAAGGTGTACATGCCATTCTGGTGCCCTTAAGAGACGAAAATCATAAGGTGTTACCGGGTATTACCGTTGAGGACAATGGTTATAAGCTTGGACTTAATGGGGTGGATAATGGAAAAATATGGTTTGACCAAGTCCGGGTTCCGCGAAAAAATTTATTGGATAAGTATGGGGAAATTAAAAATGATGGTACTTATTTTTCACACATAAAAAATCCCAATAAGCGATTTTTTACCATGTTAGGCACCTTGGTTGGCGGACGCATCTGTGTTGCCAGAGGTGCGTTGGGGGGCGCAAAAATGGCCATGACGATTGCCATAAAGTACGCCTTGATCAGAAGGCAGTTCAATGACAATGTCAAGATACAGGAAGACCTGATCATGGACTACCCTACCCACCAATTACGTCTAACCCCGGCGGTTGCAGGCGCCTATGTATACCATTTTGTACTGGAGGAGATGATGCAACGTTACAGTGATGATTCCGTACCAGATAAAAGACAGGTAGAAACCCAAGTGGCAGGGTTGAAATCCGTAATCACCTGGTTTGCCAACCAAACCATTCAGGAATGCAGGGAGGCCTGCGGAGGCAAAGGATATTTGCTTGAGAACAGGATAGCGGACCTGAAAGGAGATGTGGATATTTTCACCACTTTTGAAGGCGATAATACGGTGTTGCTTCAACTTGCGGCAAAGGGAGTGTTATCTGATTTCAAAGCGGAATTCAACAGTACCGGATTTACCTCCGTTCTAAAATTATTAGGGAGTCAACTTGCCGATAAACTTAGCACCCTAAATCCTATCTACGCCAACAAGGTTGATTCAGAGCATCTCTATAATCCGAAATTTCACCAACATGCTTTCAATTACAGAACACGTAGGTTGACCTATACCCTTGCTATGCGGATTCGAAACTACATTAAAAAGGGCATTCCATCATATCAGGCTTTTTTAAAGGTACAAACCCATTTGATTACCCTTGGAAAAGCGTATAGTGTTGAGTTGGCCTATCAAGTTTTTGTCTCAAAATGTGAAAATGAAGCTGACGAATCGTATAAATCGTTGTTGCAAAAGTTAGGTGCCTTGCATGCTTTACATCAAATTCGGGAAGACGCCCAGTGGTTTTTGGAGCAGGGTTACGTTTCCGGCACTAAATCCAAGGCCATACGGCAGCGGGTGGAGCGTTTATCTACGGAACTACGTCCGCATTTG
>JBCCUY010000095.1:0-10709 GCA_039196145.1 Bacteroidota bacterium | reverse complement strand
TCCAAGAATAACAGCAATTGAAAACTTGATATAGGCCGGGCAAAATCCCCGGCCTTTTCTTTTGCACCCAAAGCTTTGTTAAGACTACAGCAAAGGCATGGTGCTTCTAAATTTTATAGAGTAGTTTAGCGTAACAGAGTTTCATCCAACTTAATTTTGATGCGACCAAAAGTAAAAACAGTTATTGCCTGGGCCTTACCGCTACAGATTGTTCTGGTAAAATGGATCGGGAGCTATCCCAATCTTGTTGAAAAATACTATAGCGAAGGGATATATCCCCCAATTTCAAGCTTGTTGCGGATTCTTTTTGGCTGGATTCCATTTTCAGTTGGCGACCTAGTATATCTTGCCTTGTTTCTTCTATTGGTGCGCTATTTCTATCGTAATTGGAAATCCGTTAAAAACAAGCCATTGCTCTTGTTGAAAGATTTGGTTGTGTTACTTTCCATTGTCTATTTTCTTTTTCATCTACTTTGGGGCATGAATTATTACCGTCAGCCCATTACCTGGAAATTGGGTATTGAAAAAAAATATCATAAAGAAGAACTGTCCGTATTTTGTCAATACCTGATAGAACGTTCCAACCACTACCAATTGGAAATTACCAAAAACCCTGGCGAACCCGTAAAGATTCCCTACACAAAGAAGGAGATATTCAAAAAAACGGAAACCGGCTATGATTCGTTAAAACAACATTACCCATTTCTTGAATATAACCATCCCAGCATCAAATCCTCTCTATTTGTAGTGCCTTTGAGCTATATGGGCTATGGTGGATACCTCAATCCTTTTTCCAACGAAGCTCAAGTAAATACAGGTCCTCCAAAATACAGAATCCCCACGGTAAGCGGCCATGAAGTGGGTCACCAACTAGGGTACTCCGCTGAGGACGATACAAATTTCATTGGGTTTCTGGTCACATCCAAGAACGACGACCCGTACTTCAAGTATACGGCCTATTCCCATGCCCTTGGGTATTGCCTGTCCGATTTAAAGAGATTAGACCCAGATTTATTTGAGGCCTTGGTCAAGAATCTCCATCCCGGCGTAAAAAAGAACTACAAGGAGGTATCCGACTATTGGGAAAAATATGAAAATCCGTTGGAACCACTATTCAAGTCCATTTTCAATGCATTTCTCAAAGTCAACAACCAAAAGGAGGGCATAAAAAGCTATAATTCCGTTGTGGGTTTGCTCATCAGTTACCATGAAAAGTACGGGTTCTAAACTTGTGCTGTGCCAAGATTCTCCTACTTGCTGTCGCTACCTGGCATTTTAGATTCGGCAATTACTGCACCTTCGGGCTTATCGTAAAAAACACTTGGCTTGGATGCCGTACTTAAGCTAACATTTTCAAAGGAGACCTTGCTACGGGCATCCAAAATCTTAGGGCCATCATAATTATACCAAGTAATGGACTTGGGTAGCGTGAGATCATCTACGGTTTGCCAATCGTCATAGCGAATCCACTTCACAATATCCGATACTTCACCCGTGCGATAGGTTACCGTGTAACCCAACCAAGCCATCTGACCGGTTTCTGAATCCACATGGATAAAGTATTCATCCTTAGGAGATGTTCCCACTCCTGTCTCGTAAGCGATTCGAATACCTGGATAGCTTTTCCCTTCATATTCCAAATTCTCTGCAGCACTATATACTATTCCATTATCGGCCAATACAAAGGGCATGGCATAAAAGTAGAACATCAAATTATGATAAAAAACCGGGTCACCTTGATAATTGCCTTCCGTATCCAATAACCAGACATCCGAACCATCCGTTCCCATAGAAAAAGAATCGGTTTCTACCTTATCTTTTCGGGACCAAAGATCAATGGTATGGGTTTCAGTAATATCTTTCTTGGGGAGGTCGTATACCAATGTTTTCTGGGCCTTCCACGCTTCCAAGCCGCCATGGGTCTTTAAAACGCTCTCCAGGAGTTCTGGATAATTGGCAGAGGCCACTTCTGGTTCAGCAGGTATTTCTGCTTGGGATTCTTCCTTCTTTGCGTTGGGTTTGCAGGCCGCGATGATCATGATCATCGATAAAATAATAGCTTTTTTCATTTTCTTCTTGGTTAATCACCAACTTCGTCGGAAACTGGATGGGCAGATTACAAGAATACGTATTTTTGTGTAGTGAAGGAACACAAATCCATTAGCAGCGCACAAAACCCTTTGATCAAGCGCATACTACTTCTGAAGGAAAAGTCAAGGGAGCGTAAAAAACAGGGTATTTTTATAGCTGAGGGGCTACGGGAAATTAAGTTGGCGCAAAAAGGAGGTTACACTATTGAAATACTTCTTTTCTGTCCTGAAATCTTTAAAGGGAATCTAGACTCGTTCACTTCCAAGGACCAAGGTCCAGAACACATCAGTTTGTCGCGAAATATTTATGAAAAAGTAGCACATCGTGGAACTACCGAAGGCGTACTCGCCTTGATTCAAACCAAGGAGCACGCTTTGGAAAAACTCCGGTTCAAAAATAAGGATCCGTTGATTTTAGTTGCCGAGGCGCCTGAGAAACCAGGAAATATTGGAGCGCTGCTCCGCACTGCTGATGCCGCGGCCTTGGATGCGGTAATCATAGCCAACCCAAAAACCGACTTGTACAATCCAAATATCATTAGGTCCAGTGTTGGATGTGTGTTCACCAACCAAATTGGAATGGGTTCCACGCAAGAAGTCATTGCCTATCTGCAAGAACAACACATCAATATGTATGCAGCCGCACTCACTGCTTCCAAAAACTACAGTCTGTGCAATTTTAAAGGACCATCTGCCATTGTGGTGGGAACAGAGGCAACCGGTTTGTCGGAAGATTGGCTTCAAAATTCCGACCAAAACATCATTATTCCGATGCAAGGTGAAATTGATTCCATGAACGTATCGGTATCAGCGGCAATACTTATATTTGAAGCGAAGCGCCAACGCGGATTCTAGCCTATGGAAAAAACTACCCTGTTCTATGTTATTATTGGTATTTTGGTGATTCAGTATCTGATACACCAACTCTTGGAATTCTTGAATGCCAAGCGCTTTGCCTCCAAGGTTCCCGAAGAACTTTCAGATGTTTTTGACGACAATGAGTACCAAAAGTCGCAACAGTACAAAAGGACAAACTACAGATTTGGGGCGTTCTCCGATGGATTCTCTTTGATTGCCACACTATCCTTTCTTTGGTTGGGTGGCTTTGAGTGGGTAGACCAGCTAACCCGTTCCTTGACCGATAATACCATTTTGATGGCTCTTATCTTCTTTGGACTCATTCTACTTGGCAGCAGCATTATGGGCATTCCCTTTTCCTATTATCAAACCTTTGTCATTGAAGAACGTTACGGTTTCAATAAAACCTCACAAAAACTGTTCTTTTTGGACAAATTGAAGGCAGCAATCCTAACCCTGATTTTTGGTGGCGGGGTGCTTTCTCTGTTCATTCTTTTTTACCAGTTGACAGGGCCCAATTTTTGGATATACACCTGGATGTTGGTCAGTGGTGTGGTGCTCTTCATGAACCTTTTTTACAGCAGGCTGATAGTTCCTCTCTTTAACAAACAAACGCCCCTAACTGAAGGGTCCTTAAAAGATGCCATTGAAAACTATGCAAAAAAGGTTGGGTTTGAGCTAAAGAATATTTTTGTGATCGACGGGTCTAAAAGGTCAACCAAGGCAAACGCCTATTTTTCAGGATTTGGAAAGGAAAAGCGAATCACTTTGTTCGACACTTTGATCAATGATCTAAGCGAAGAAGAAATTGTAGCCGTATTAGCCCATGAAGTTGGGCATTACAAAAGAAAACACATCATATTCAACCTGATGGTATCATTGGCATTGACCGGTCTTACACTGTATGTGCTGGCACTTTTTATCAATAATCCGGGTATTTCTCTTGCCATTGGCGTAACCATTCCCAGTTTCCATGCTGGTTTGGTGGGTTTTGCCCTCTTGTACAGTCCTATTTCCGAGATTACAGGATTGGCCATGAACCATCTGTCACGAAAGTTTGAGTTTCAAGCTGACGATTATGCCAAAAAGACATTTGCCGCTATGCCCTTGGTGACCTCCTTAAAAAAACTCTCCAAGAACAACCTGAGCAATCTCACGCCCCATCCGGCCTATGTGTTCGTGCATTACTCCCACCCTCCTCTGGTTGAGCGTATTAGAAATTTAAAGGCATAATTTTTGTTGGTTAGCTATAAAGATTGTGGTAACTTTAATATACTATGACGGAGGCTGCTATTGAAAAAGAGAACAAGGAGATCGCGAAGCAGTACAAAGAATTGCTTCGTATCAGCTATCAAACCTTGACCGATGAGGACAAGAAGTTGATACGCTCCGCTTTCGATGTGGCCGTGGATGCCCATAAGGACCAACGCAGAAAGTCTGGCGAAGCCTATATCTTTCACCCCATTGCCGTAGCCAAGATCGTAGCTTCCAAAATTGGCTTGGACGCCGTTTCCATTGCTTCCGCCCTGCTCCATGACGTAGTTGAAGATACTTCGTATACGCTTGATGATATAGAGCGAATGTTCGGGGAAACCGTAGCCCGTATCGTAGACGGCCTTACCAAAATAGCCCATCTAAAAAAGGACAAGGACATTAGTCAGCAGGCGGAAAATTTTAGGAAGATGTTGCTTACGCTCCACGACGATGTTAGGGTCATCATCATTAAAATTGCGGATCGCTATCACAATATGCTCACCATGGATGCCATGCCAGAGCATAAGCAAGTGAAAATTGCTTCCGAAACGCTATACATTTATGCCCCTCTGGCACACAGAATAGGGCTTTACAATATTAAGACCCACCTGGAGGACCTCAGTTTAAAATATACCGAACCCGAGGTGTACCAGGACATTCAGGCCAAAATTGAGGATACCGAGGAAGAGCAATTGGCCTATATTGAGGATTTCTCCAACATCATCAGAAATTCGTTGGACAAGGAGGGACTCAACTACGACATTAAGGGTCGGATGAAGTCCATTTTTTCCATCCGAAGGAAAATGAAGGCCCAAAACGTGGCCTTTGATGAAGTATATGACAAGTTTGCCATCCGCATCATCTATAAATCGGATCGCAAGAACGAAAAGTTCTTGGCCTGGAAAATCTACTCTATTGTCACAGATCATTTTACTCCCAATCCCATTCGACTAAGGGATTGGATCACCTCACCCAAATCCACAGGGTACGAAGCTCTGCACATTACGGTAATGGGACCGAAGGGAAAATGGGTGGAGGTACAGATCCGAAGTGAGCGCATGCATGAAATTGCGGAGAAAGGTTATGCGGCCCACTTTAAGTACAAGCACGGCGAACAAAAGGAACAAGGTATTGAGGAGTGGCTGAACCGCTTGCAAGAGGCCCTTGAAACCTCCAATGGCAATGCCGTGGATTTTGTGGAGGAGTTTAAATTAAATCTCTACTCCAAAGAAATATTTGTATTTACGCCCAAAGGAGATCTAAAATCCATGCCAAAGGGCTCTACCCCGCTTGATTTTGCCTTTCATATCCACACCGAAGTGGGCATGAAGACCCGTGGCGCCAGGGTCAATGGGAAATTGGTTCCATTAGGCTCCATGCTGCAGAGCGGTGATCAGGTAGAAATTATTACCTCGGAAAGTGCCAAACCCAATCAAAGTTGGTTGGATTATGCGCAAACGGCACGAGCACGTTCCAAGATCAAATCCTCCCTTAGCGAGGAGAAAAAGAGCATTGCCTCGGATGGGAAGGAAATCCTACGAAGAAAGCTAAAATCCCAGAAAATCACCTTGAACGAGGACACCGTCAACAAATTGGTTACCTTTTTTAAGCTAAAGACCAGTTTGGACCTGTTCTACAGGGTAGGTATAGGGGTCATCGACAACGAAAAAATCAAGGATTTCGCCTCTTCGTACCACAACGCCTTCCTGAATTTCTTCAAAAATAAAATCCGAAGAAATCCAGCTCCCAAGGATGTGGATAAGGACGAAATCACCACCAAATATGATATGCTGGTGTTTGGCAAGGAAGAGGAAAAATTGACCTACAAACTTTCGCAATGTTGCAACCCTATTCCCGGGGACGACGTTTTTGGGTTTGTGAGCGTGAATGATGGGATTAAGGTGCATACCAAAAATTGCCCCAATGCCATTTCCTTGCAATCCAACTATGCGTACCGTATCATGAGCGCCAAGTGGATAGATTCCACCCAAGAGGAGTTCTCGGCGGACATCCAGATTACAGGGATAGACAACATGGGCTTGGTCAATGAGATTACCAACATCATCTCGGACAACCTTCATGTGAACATGCGGAACCTAAATTTTAGTGCGGATGGGGGTACATTTTCGGGTAAAATCACCTTGGTGGTCAAAAACAACAGCATACTCAAAAAACTCATCAACCATTTAAAGCAGGTAGAGGGTATTGACAAAGTATCCAGAATTTAATTTTTAGCTGTACCTTTGTCCTTTAGCATTGGTGAGAAGCTATGGGCAACGACAAAAATCAGGAAATTGTAAAGAATGTATTCACTTCCTTCTTGGAAGAAAAAGGGCATAGAAAAACCCCGGAACGCTACGCTATCCTTCAGGAAATCTATGAAAGCGATGACCATTTTGATGTGGAGTCCCTCTACATTAAAATGAAGACCAAGAACTACCGCGTTAGCCGGGCCACCTTGTATAATACCATTGAACTTTTGTTGGATTGCAAATTGGTTCGCAAGCACCAGTTTGGGAAGAACCAAGCCCAGTATGAGAAGTCTTATTTTGACCGCCAGCACGACCATGTGATCCTTACGGATACCGGTGAGGTAGTTGAATTTTGCGACCCTCGCATCCAATCCATTAAAAAAACCATTGAGGAGGTTTTTGATATCAAAATCAATAACCACTCGCTTTACTTTTACGGAACCCGTAACAAAGAAGAAAACCTAATCGAATAACCAACACACTTCATGGTAGATTTATTGCTTGGACTCCAGTGGGGAGACGAGGGAAAGGGAAAGATTGTTGACGTACTTACCAAGGATTATGATATCATAGCCCGTTTTCAGGGAGGTCCCAACGCCGGGCACACCTTGGAGTTTGATGGGATAAAGCATGTTTTGCACACCATTCCGTCCGGGATTTTCCATAAAAACGCCATCAATATTGTTGGAAATGGCGTAGTGATCGATCCCGTAATCTTTAAAAAGGAACTGGACAATCTTGACAAGTTCAATATCGACATCCTTTCCAAGCTGTTTATCTCTAGAAAAGCGCATTTGATCCTCCCTACCCACCGTTTGTTGGATGCCGCCTCCGAGACCGCCAAGGGAAAAGCCAAAATTGGTTCTACCCTTAAGGGTATTGGTCCTACCTATATGGACAAAACGGGACGTAACGGAATGCGTGTCGGTGATTTGGAGTTTGATACCTGGAAAAAGAAATACCGGACTTTGGCCGATAAACACGAGGCCATGATCGGATTCTACAATGTGGATATCCAATATGATCTGGCCGAATTGGAGGCCGAGTTTTTTGAGGCCGTTGAGACCTTAAAAAAGCTGCGTTTTATTGATAGCGAAGAATTCATCTTCAAGGCTCAGGACGAAGGTAAAAAAATATTGGCCGAAGGTGCCCAAGGTTCCCTATTGGATATTGACTTTGGGACATACCCTTTTGTCACCTCCAGTAACACCACGGCAGCAGGTGCCTGTACGGGATTGGGCGTAGCACCCAACAAAATTGGCCGTGTCCTTGGAATTTTTAAGGCCTATACCACCCGAGTGGGCAGTGGCCCCTTCCCTACCGAGCTTTTTGATGCCGATGGAGAGACCATGGGTCGTGTTGGGAACGAGTTTGGCGCCACCACGGGCAGACCCCGTAGATGTGGTTGGTTGGACTTGGTGGCCTTAAAATATGCCGTGCAAATTAATGGGGTGACCGAGCTGATGATGATGAAGGCCGATGTACTGAGCGGCTTTAAAACCCTAAAAGTCTGTACCGCATACCAATACAAAGGTGAAGAAATTCAACACCTACCATACAATATTGAAAGTGAGAACGTAACCCCGGTGTATACTGAGATGAAGGGCTGGGCCAAAGACCTAACGAAGTTGACCAAAGCGGAGGACCTCCCTCCTGCCCTTAACAACTATATTGACTTCTTGGAAAAGGAACTGAACGTCCCCATTAAGATTGTTTCGGTTGGGCCTGATCGCGTGCAGACGATTCATAGATAGGATTGCATGTAACATTTTCCAGAGTGATTAGTCTTAACCTAAAACTGGACACCATGGATACTTCAACCTCCAAAAAAACAATGACTTTGGGCAACACTGCCCTTATTGCTGGATTGGGCCTCTTGCTCATGACCCTTACGGTTCCCTTTGCTGAATTCCATATTTTTCCCAAGCTTATTGCAGAAGATGCTTTGGAAACAGCTGAGAACATCAGCAGGGAAAAGCTACTTTTTACCACCAGTATTTTTTTGCACTTGATCACCCTGCTCTGCGATATTGTGGTGGCCTGGGCGCTGTACCTCTTCTTAAAACCGGCAATGCGGTATTTTTCGCTTTTGGTGGCGTGGTTTCGGTTGATCTATACCGCCATGTACCTAGTAGCCCTGACCAATCTGATAAAAATACTAACCCTTGCGCATTCACAGTCCACAGGGACAAAGGCTCAAGTAGCCGAATCCATGCAGTATTATGTGGACGCCTTTAGATTGGAATGGTCCTTTGGGCTGGTCATCTTTGGGGTATACCTGGTGCTTTTGGGATATTTAGTACTCAGGGCCAATTATGTACCCAAGGTTTATGGGGTATTATTGCTGATTGCCGGTTTGGGTTATATGATCCATACCCTGGGAGCCTTTTTTAGTCCGGAAACCAATTTGGACATTCTGTTCTTTACCTTTTTTGGGGAACTCGTCTTTATGTTTTGGCTGTTGATCAAGGGCTGGAAGCTAAAACAAACCGTACCCGTTTAGAACCAGTTTATTTTTTCTGCGCAAGGCCACAACAATGCCACGAAGAGAGGAGACCACCCCTTGTACCTCCCGTGGGGTAAATACCTCTTCCTTTATATAAAAGAGCATTTCCAGATTTAGATCTAGCACCTTGGCAAACTCCTTCGGGGAGCCATAGCGTTCCGTGATAAAATAGGAGAGTTGTTTCTTTTGGGCTTTGGTAAGCTTTTGAGTCTTCACAAAGCCAAAGAAAAACATATTGGGCCTATTGTTCAATGCCATACATGTCAAGTACCTCAAAAGATAGGTTTTATAAAAGGTTATTCATTTAAAATGGGGTAAATTGGGGATATGAATATGTTGTTGGCAATATAGACCAATCTACGTTAAATTTTTATTAATCTAGAAACTATAGCAATGGCGCTGCAAGAAGAACTAAAAAAACAAGGAGATTATTTGTTCAGATTTAGAAGTTATTTACCCTTATTACTATTGATGATTGGTTTATGGGTCAAAGTGTATCAAGAAGCGTATAGTGGTGGTGCAAATGAGTCTTTTATAGCTGAAATTTTAGAGGAATTAGGGATTTTAGTAGGAATAATGGGGTTGGTCATTAGAATATGGACAGTAGGTTATACCCCTAAAAATACTTCGGGAAGAAACACCAAAGATGGTCAACTAGCCGACACTCTTAATACAACAGGACTTTATTCAATCATCCGAAATCCGCTGTATCTTGGAAATTATTTGATGTGGGTTGGAATTGCAATGGTAACTGGAAATATATGGTTTGTTCTCATATTTACTCTTGGTTTTTGGATTTATTATGAAAGAATCATTTATGCTGAAGAATCATTTCTGAGAAAAAAGTTTGGTCAGGACTATTTAGACTGGACTTCTGAAACACCAGCTTTTTTACCTAAGCACTTTAATTATATCACACCTAAAATTGAATTCAGCTGGAAGAAAGTTCTGAAAAAAGAGAAAAATGGGCTTTTCGCGTTATTTCTATTGTTTTGTCTTTTTGGAATAGTTGGAGACATTGCAGAAGGTGAATTTTCGTTGCTTGAGGAGCGCATGAGTATTTTTGGAGCAATCCTGACCGGAGTCATGTATTCTGTTTTGAAATATTTGAAACAACGCACAAGAGTGCTAAACGAAATGGGCAGATAACATAATGGTTACAACGCTGACTGTAGATGATAGTTCTGATCGGCCTATCCATAGACTAAGCCCTGGACAAGCTGCTGAAAAATTTCCTCTCCAACATGAAAGCTACGGCGAGCAAACGGATAATTCCACAAGCTTCCATGCGAAGTAAACAGTGAAACAAACCATAACGGAGACCATCAGCATCAATGAATCAAGATGAAATTAAACCAACTTCAGTAAAAGATATTCAAGCTTAAACTTTTCTGTAGGGGAAGTGTGAAGACCGAGAACAGGCGGCAAACAAAACACTCAGCGTCCTTTACAACAAGTTTGATGAATAAAACGATTTCGCTCTATATACCAAAACTATAACAAAATTTTTGTTCCCTATCTAATTGACTTTATTTTGGGGTATGATATATGGTCCGTATTCCAATTACTGGTTATATTGGACTAGTTCGACACGACAACTCCTAAGACGAGCAAACAGCTTTATCGTTGTTGTGGTGTTTCAGGCTTATGATCAAACATTTTTACTGGCTTAAAAATGTACAAGCATCCTGTCAATCATAAGATGATTGACAGGATACCTCATCATTCTGTTTGATCTATATTCCTTTC
>JBCCUY010000094.1:0-10778 GCA_039196145.1 Bacteroidota bacterium | reverse complement strand
GTAGCAGCAGAGTTTAATCAGGACATAGGTGAATGGGATGTAAGTAAAGTTGAAGAAATGTTTCGCATGTTCACAGGCGCTGCAGATTTTAATCAAGATATAAGTGGATGGACTATTAATTCAGAAGCCAATGCTGAAGTAAACATGGGTAGGATGTTTGAAAATGCCACCTCGTTTAATCAAGATTTAGGAGACTGGGATGTTAGTAAGGTCATCAGTATGGCGCACATGTTGGACAACTCCGGAATGACAACAGAAAGCTATGATGCTACTTTAATAGGCTGGGCCAATAATCCTGATACCCCGGACGATATTACTTTAGGAGCGGATGGAATCCAATTTTGTAATAGTTTTTTAGAAAGACAAAAACTGATTAATGACAAAAGCTGGTCAATTGACGACGATGATCTTCATCCGGATTGTATTTGATAGTTTATCCAGAATTAAAAAAAGAGCACCGAAATCCCCACTTCCGGTGCTCTTTTTTTAAACCCTCCTTTTAGACAGGGGCTAGGGGTGTGTTTTCGATATATCCCGAATTTCATTCGGGACACTCGAACTGACGAAATGCTAACTATTAAATCGAAATCTTTCCCTTCTCAAGAAGGGAGTACCTTGTTCCCCTATCGAGAGGGGCTGGGGGTGTGTTCTCGATACATCCCGAATTTCATTCGGGACACTCGAACTGACGAAATGCTAACGATTAAACTGAGATGCTCACCCCATTTCCTGAGGCGTTTTTGTCACTATCAAAATAGAAGTCAATACGCCCCAAGTTAAGACCATAAGCCCCTACCTGGTTCACCAAGACCGAATCCCCATTGAGATTGGTGTGCACATCTGGTCTATCCAAAAAAGTATGGGTGTGTCCACCAATAATAAGATTGGTATGATAGGTGCGTTGTGCCAATTGTACATCTGAGGGTCGTTGCATATCTTCATAATCATAGCCCAAATGGGAAAGACAAACAATAAGGTTGCATTGCTCTTCTTCCTTAAGCTTTCGCTCCTGATCTAACGCTATTTCATAAGGATTATGATATACCGTTTCCTTGTACAGTCGTTTGGTGACCAATCCGTCCAGTGCGATTCCCAGACCGTAGACACCAATTTTTATACCATCCAAAACATAGATTTTATAGGGCTTTACAAAACCATCCAAAACCGTGTTGGAAAAATCATAATTGGCGGAGAGCAAATCAAAAGTGCCGTTGGGGACTTGTGCCAAGAGCCCATCCACACCATTGTCAAAATCGTGGTTACCGATGGTAGCCGCATCGTAGTTCAGCTTGCTCATCAGTTTAAACTCCAGTTCACCCCCATAAAAGTTGAAGTAGGGCGTGCCCTGAAAAATATCCCCGGCATCAAACAATAGCGTATTGGTATTTTCATTTCGGATTTGATCTACCAGTGCTGCCCTTCGGGCCACACCTCCCAGGTTGGCATACAAAGAATGAGTGCTTGGGAAGGGGTCAATATGGCTATGGACATCGTTGGTGTGTAAAATGGTAATATGCTTTCTTCCCAAAGCGGAACAAGAACCCATTCCCAATCCACCAAGTCCCACTAGGGTAGAGGCGGCTGCAGTCTGTTGTAAAAACCTTCTTCGTTGCATTTAGTTCAATTGAATAAATCGGTTATCCACCTTGGCCTCCAAAGTGTCCACTTTCTTAAAATAGTCTATAATGGCATTTCTCACCAGATAACCCGTATCGTGCACGGAAACCATCTTGTCAAAAAAGCCTATGCTGGGTCCTCCCTGAATTAGATAATCGGATGTTGCCACATAATAATTTCGGTTTTCGTCAAAAGGACTTCCGTTTATATTAACCGATTGCAGGTCCCCGCGTTTGTCCAAAACAATCTGCATCCCTGCAATAGGGTGCACACGGGAGGCATTGATCAAAAAGCTTATCAATTTTCGCATGGCCGCACCATCCAGTTCCACAACACTGATGTAATTTTCAAAGGGCATTACTTCAAAACCGTTTCGTGACGAAATATTTCCTGCGGATATAATAGATCGGATCCCCCCGCGATTGAGGACCACAAAATCCATATCCATGCCGGTCTGTTTTTTGAATAAGGGTCGTGTTTCCTCCAGAACAATATCCGCCATTAGATTGCCCATGGAGGTATTGCGTTTCCCGTCGTCCAATAACAAGTCGGATGGGGCATAGGCCAAAGTACTGTCCAGCACCTCGTTGATTCTATCTTTAAAAGGGGCAACAAAGGCCGAAATGGAATCAACCGGTGTTAAAGTGGAATCTACGGAAATCTTGTCCGCACCAATTTCAGAAAGCCCTGGGCTACCTTGCCTACAGGAGCATATCGCACAAAAAGTTAAAAATATAACAATTTGTTTAATTTTTAAAATACTCACCTATGTATCTTTGTTTAGGAGTCTGGGTATAATACATACCTTTGTAAAAATGCATAAAATTATGTTTTTGAAAGGACTCCAGGATAAATTTAAAGTTAAATCGGGTCTTAAGTTTTTGCAAGAGGAAATGCAAAAAAACCCTGAAACGGTCCAACGAGAGAAAGGAATTACCAGTATCGGCTGTATTGTTGATGCAGATAATTTCAAGAACCCGGAGGTGTTTTATGAGTTGATAGATGATTTTTCATTACGTCCCAATGCCATTAAAATCATTGGCTATAAGAGGGAGTACGATAAAAATTCGCCCTATGCCATCCAGATTTTCTCTGACAAGGACCTAGGCTGGAAAGGGGAGATTGAAAATGGATACGTACTGGAGTTTTTGGGTCGGGAATATGACATGTTGATCAATTATTACCAAGAGGACAATTTGATGATGAAATTGCTTTCGGTAAAAAGTTCGGCCCGACTTAAGGTTGGTTTTAGCCCCTTAGACCCCAAGATCAACGATTTAATTTTAAATACGTCCCTAGCAGATTTTACACTGTTTAAAAGCGAACTAAAAAAGTATTTAAAGGTTTTAAACGAATTGTGATGGAACAATTGATGGGTACGGGAGTTGCATTGGTAACCCCATTTAAGGAAGATTTTTCTGTGGATACCGCTGGATTGGAACGTGTGGTGGAGCACTGTATTCAAGGAGGTATTGATTATTTGGTGGCTTTGGGCACCACGGCAGAATCCGCAACACTTTCCAAGTCTGAGAAACAACTGGTGGTGGATGTTATTGTCCGGACCAACGCTGGCCGATTACCCCTAGTTTTAGGAGTGGGAGGGAACAACACCGCAGCGGTTATTGAAGAGCTTCAAACCTTGGACCTATCTGAATTTGTCGCTGTTCTTTCAGTTTCCCCATACTACAACAGGCCAACGCAAGAAGGTATCTATCAGCATTTTAAAGCCATTGGGGATGCGTCACCCCTTCCCATAATCTTATACAACGTGCCAGCGCGAACCGGTAGTAACATGCTGCCTGAGACAACAGTGCGCTTGGCCCATGATGTTCCCAAAATCATTGCTATTAAAGAAGCTTGTGGGGATATGATGCAGATAGACAAAATCATCAAGGAAAAGCCATCGGATTTTTTGGTGATTTCCGGAGAGGATTTTACCGCTTTGCCAACGGTTTTGGCAGGAGGGGCAGGGGTTATTTCCGTGCTTGGGCAGGGATTGCCAAATACCTTTTCCAATATGATTCGGTTAGGTTCTGCAGGAAATGCGGATGCTGCCTACGAGCTACACCATGCCATGTCGCCCGCCATACAACTCATCTTTGAGGAAGGTAATCCCGCGGGAATCAAAAGTGTGTTTGAATCACTCGGGCTTTGTTCCGCTGTGGTTAGACTGCCCTTGGTTGAGGCTTCGCTGGGGCTGAAAAACCGAATTTCAAGTTTTTTGAAATCGCTTGACAAGGTCCACGCGTAACCAACGTTAAATCTTAGCTAAAACCTTGGCATAAGGGCCAACACCCTGTTTCTGTTGGGAGTGGATTTTCATTTTTTAAATCCGTTGATTATCACTAATTTTGCAAAATGTTTTTGAAAATGAGGTCGATTCTTCCACTATTCTTTATCCTAGCTTTAGTTTCATCTTGCAGCGAGTACCAAAAAGTACTTAAGAATGAGGATGTTAAAGCTAAGTACGATATGGCCCAAAAGTTTTATGACGAAGGGGATTATAAACGTGCCAAGCGTTTGTTCGAGCAGATTGCCCCAAAATACGTGGGCAGACCTCAAGGGGAACGGGTGATGTTCTTTTTTGCCGATTCCTATTTCAAGACCAAGGACTACTATTTGTCCGGCTATCAGTTTGAGCGATTTATAAAATCCTATCCGCGTAGCGATAAGATTCAGGAAGCTTCGTTTTTGGGGGCAAAGAGCTATTACGAGCTTTCACCCTCGTACTCATTGGATCAAACGGATACGGATAAGGCCCTGGCCAAATTGCAGACCTTTATCAATACTTATCCCGAATCGGAGTTTTTTGAGGAAGCCAATGCCATGGCCAAGGAACTGACCTCCAAAAAGGAAAAGAAGCAAATCGAGATTGCGAAGCAATTCAACAAATTGGGAAAATTCAATTACCCGATTTTGGTATCTGCGCTTACGGCCCTGGATAACTTTGTTTCGGACAATCCTGGCTCCATTTATAGGGAGGAAGCATTGTACTACCGGATTGAAGCGGCAACCAGTTTGGCGTTGAACAGTACCGAGGCCAAAAAGAAAGAAAGGTTAGAGGAGGCTATGGCATCGTACAATAACCTGTTTCGCTATTTTCCTGATTCGCAATTCAAAAAGAAAGCGGACGACTTGTCCGAGAAAATACAAAAAGAGCTGGCAGCCTATTCCACCAGCAAATAATAGTTTAAACAATCAGCAAATGCAAGATTTGAAAAACACCAAGGCCCCTGTTTCCACTGTTACCCATAACAGGAACGAGTTTGATGAAAAAACGGAGAACATCTATGAGGCCATTTCCATAGCATCCAAGCGTGCTATCCAAATCAATTCCGAAATCAAAAAGGAATTATTGGAGAAATTGGAAGAATTTGCCACTTACAGCGATAGCTTGGAAGAGGTATTTGAAAACAAGGAGCAAATTGAAGTATCCAAGTTTTACGAAAAACTTCCAAAACCCCATGCTTTGGCGGTAATGGAATGGTTAGAAGATAAAATCTACTACAGAAACACAGAGAAAGACGCTGAATAAATGCTGAGCGGTAAGAAAATCCTTTTGGGCATTACCGGGGGAATTGCCGCTTACAAGACCACTTTTCTGGTTCGGCTATTGATAAAAGCTGGTGCTGAGGTCAAAATTGTAATGACCCAAAGTGCCAGCTCTTTTGTTTCCCCACTTACGCTTTCCACCCTTTCCAAAAATCCGGTTTTGATGGATTTTATAGATGAAACTGATGGAAGTATCTCATGGAACAACCATGTAGAACTTGGTTTGTGGGCAGATTATATGGTCATTGCTCCGGCAACGGCCAATACGCTTTCCAAAATGGCCCATGGTACCTGCGATAATCTTTTATTGGCTACCTATCTGTCGGCCAAATGTCCGGTCTATTTTGCGCCAGCGATGGATTTGGATATGTACAAACACCCATCTACTTTGGAGTCCCTTGAAAAATTACAGTCTTTTGGCAATGTCATGATTCCTGCGGAATCCGGTGAGCTGGCTAGTGGTCTCCATGGTGAGGGACGAATGGCAGAACCGGAAAACATCATGGATTTCATTACAAAGGACTTGTCCGAAGGATTGCCGCTAAAGGGTAAAAAAGTTCTAATAACGGCCGGTCCAACGCATGAGGCTATAGATCCAGTGCGATTTCTGGGAAATCGTTCTTCGGGCACCATGGGTTTCGAACTAGCAAAAAAAGCAGTGGACTTGGGTGCAAAGGTGGTATTGGTTTCCGGGCCAACAAGTTTGGAGATCTCACATGGTTCCATTCAATTGGTGCGGATTACTTCCGCCCAAGAAATGTACGACGCCTGTCACCAACACTATCAGGACACCGATATAGCCATATTGGCGGCAGCGGTAGCAGATTACCGACCCAAACAGGTGGCAAAGGAAAAAATGAAAAAGAAGGATGGTGACCTTCAAATTGAGTTGGAACGAAATCCTGACATCCTGTTTTCACTTGGAAAGGACAAAAAGAACCAATTTTTGGTAGGCTTTGCATTGGAGACCGAAAACGAGTTGGAAAATGCCAAGGGCAAGCTGCAACGCAAGAATTTGGATGCCATTGTATTGAACTCCTTGAAGGATGAAGGAGCGGGTTTTGGGGGAAACACCAACAAAATCACTTTTATTGATAAGAATTCGGGGATAAAAACGTTTGCATTGAAGACAAAGGCCGAAGTTGCTTCGGATATTTGGGAAGAAATTACCTCCAGGATTCATGCGTAACATTTTAATCTTAGCTTTTCTATTTTTTGCAGCGCAATTTTCCTTTGCCCAAGAACTCAATTGCACCATTACGGTCAATTCGGACCAGGTAAGTCAGACCAATCAGCAGATTTTCAGGACTTTGGAACGTTCACTTAATGATTTTGTGAACAAAAATAAGTGGACCAACCGGGTGTATCGGGAAAACGAACGGGTCAACGCCAGAATGTTTATCACCGTTACCCAGTACGAATCGGACCGATTTGAAGCCAATATCCAAATTCAGTCCTCACGCCCCGTTTTCAATACCTCCTATGAAAGCCCCATCTTTAACTACAAGGATGACGCTTTTAATTTCCTCTACCAGGAATTTCAGCCCTTGGTGTACAATGAAAATGTTTTTGACTCCAACTTGGTGGGCGTTATTTCATACTATGTTTATGTGATTTTAGGCTTGGATGCTGATACCTTTTCGCTTGAGGGGGGGGATGAGATGTTCCGCAAAGCACAAAATATTGTAACCCAGGCCCAAGGTTCCAGCTTTTCTGGATGGAATCAAGAGACAGGCCAACGTACACGGTTCGAATTGGTGGACAATCTACTAAGCAATTCGTTTCGCGAATACAGGATCGCCATGTACAATTATCATAGAAAAGGATTGGATATTT
This sequence comes from Bacteroidota bacterium, assembly GCA_039196145.1. Classification (GTDB taxonomy): domain Bacteria; phylum Bacteroidota; class Bacteroidia; order Flavobacteriales; family Flavobacteriaceae; genus Flagellimonas. The sequence continues at coordinate 3,773 of JBCCUY010000094.1, read as the reverse complement.
TAGGGGATAACAACAGTACTGGTAAGCAGGTAATTGCAGGTAGCATGCGACTGTTTGAGACTCTGATCAAGCGTCGCCCGAATGCCTTTCTAATCCAAACCTTCTTTGATGCCAAGTCTGAGGAAATCCAAAATATCTTTTCAGATGGTCCCAAGGTAGATATTGTAAAACTGAAGGAAACCCTCAATAGGGTAGCACCTTTTTACTCTGCTACCTGGAACGAAATAAATTACTAGTCCATTTCTTCAAAGAGCCATATCTTTACGGAGAAAATCTTCCAAATTGTTGACAAATCTTTCCATTCAGAACTACGCACTGATTGATGATGTGAACGTTCCGTTTGCAGACGGCTTTACCACTATTACGGGTGAGACTGGAGCTGGAAAATCCATTCTTTTGGGAGGTTTATCATTGGTACTTGGCAACCGTGCGGATTTGAACGCACTAAGGGATAGGGAACGCAAATGTATTATCGAGGCGGAGTTTGATATTTCAAAATACAATCTCAACACGTTCTTCACGGATAATGATTTGGATTATGAAGATCAGACCATTTTACGACGGGAAATCCTTCCGAGCAACAAATCGAGAGCTTTTGTAAATGATTCTCCCGTAACACTTGATGTTCTCAAAAGTTTAGGGGAACGATTGGTAGATGTCCATTCCCAACATCAAACGCTGCGCCTTACCGAAAATGATTTTCAGCTCAAAGTGGTGGATGCTCTTGCGGCGAACCATCAAAATCTAAGTACTTATCAAAATCACCTGAGGGAATATAAAAGGGTATTGTCCGAGCTTGAGACGTTAAGAAGTTTTGAGGCCAATGCCACGAAAGAACACGATTACAATAGTTTTTTACTAAAAGAGTTGCAAGCCGCTGCCTTAAAGGAGGGGATGCAAGAAGAGCTGGAGGCTGAATTTGAGCAGTTGAACAATGTAGAACAGATTATGGAGCAGTTGTCTTTTGGACATCAACTTCTGAATGATGATCAACTGGGCATTTTGTCAAAGCTGTCCGATTTGAAACGTGCTTTCCAACAATTGTCAGATTTTGGACCATCTTATGCCAATCTTAATAAACGTGTCCAGTCGATATTCATAGAAACCGATGATATTGGCTCAGAGCTAATGAGTTTAAAAGATGGGGTAGAAGCAGACCCTGCCCGCTTGGAAACCGTTAATTCCCAACTACAGCAGTTGCATGATCTTCAAAAAAAGCACCAAGCAGGTTCCGTATCGGAACTTTTGGAAATCATGAATGATCTGTCCCAAAAGGTGGATGCAGTTGAAAACATGGATACCAAGCTAAAAGAAAAAGAGGAGGAGCTCCATCATATCGAACGGGAAACAGAGACTTGGGCCATCAAAATCAGAAACGCTAGAAATTCTGTAATTTCAAAATTAAAGAGTTTACTGCAGGAAAACTTATATACCCTGGGGATGCCATCGGCTACCTTTAAGATTGAGGTAAACCCATCCAACTCGTTCAAAACAAATGGGAAAGATGATTTGGTCTTTTTGTTTTCCGCCAACAAGGGGATGGACTATGGCCCTTTGAAAAAAGTTGCCTCGGGAGGTGAACTATCTCGAATTATGTTGACCATCAAGTCGGTTTTGGCGAATTATGAACAGCTTCCAACCATGATGTTCGATGAAATCGATACAGGGGTATCCGGGGAAATTTCCAACCGAATGGGTGAAATTATGCAGCAAATGAGCCAAACAATGCAGGTGTTTTCCATTACGCATTTACCGCAGGTGGCCTCTAAGGGACAGCAGCAATTTAAGGTGTTCAAGGAGGAAAAAAATGGAAGGACCCAGACCCAAATGAAGCAGCTAAGTCCGGATGAAAGGGTTAATGAACTGGCCGAGATGCTTGGTGGGAAGGCATTGTCAGAGTCAGCTTTGGCCCATGCAAAGCAATTATTACAATGAGTTTTTATACTCGTATTTTACTTGACCGGAACACTGACCAAAATCAATTAGAATAAATATCTTTGCGGCAAAACCAACAATAGATAAGTAATATGGCATACAATCTTTTAAAAGGTAAGAGAGGAATCATTTTTGGTGCTTTGGACGAACATTCCATAGCATGGAAAACTGCGGAACGCGTTCACCAAGAAGGCGGAACCTTTGTGTTGACCAATGCGCCCATAGCAATGCGAATGGGACAAATTAAGGAATTGGCAGCAAAAACCAATTCAGAAATCATTCCTGCAGATGCCACCAATGAGGAGGATTTGCAAAACTTGGTAACACAGGCCATGGAGATTTTGGGAGGAAAACTTGACTTTGTACTTCATTCCATAGGAATGTCCGTCAACGTTCGAAAAGGGCGTGCCTACACCGATGAGAAATACGATTTCACCACCAAGGGTTGGGATGTTTCGGCACTTTCGTTCCACAAGGTAATGCAGACCCTTTTTAAAGCCGATGCCATGAACGAATGGGGAAGTATTGTAGCCTTGACCTATATGGCGGCCCAGAGGACCTTTCCAGATTACAACGATATGGCGGACAACAAAGCCTATTTGGAATCTGTGGCAAGAAGTTTTGGGTATTTCTTTGGCAAAGAGAAAAAGGTCCGTGTGAACACCATTTCCCAGTCGCCAACCCCTACAACTGCGGGACAAGGTGTTAAAGGTTTTGATGGCTTTATCAGCTATGCTGAAAAAATGTCTCCTTTGGGTAATGCAACTGCTGCTGATTGTGCCGATTATACGGTAAGTCTTTTCTCTGACCTTACCAAAAAGGTGACCATGCAGAATTTGTTCCATGATGGTGGATTCTCCAATACGGGCGTTAGTCAGGAGGTAATTGATGAATTTACCGAATAACAATAAAATTCAATTGCAAAAGCCACCTATTTTGGGTGGTTTTTGTGTTTCTACATGGATGTAAACCTCTCCATAATCGTACCGGTCTATAATCGACCAGATGAAATCAAAGAACTTTTGGAAAGCTTGACCAAGCAGGATTTCAAGGGCGATTTTGAAGTCGTCATTGTTGAAGATGGTTCTACCCTGAGTGCCGAAAAGGAAATGAACTCGTTTCAGGATAAGCTGGATATTTCTTATTATTTCAAAGCGAATTCAGGACCAGGGGATTCCAGGAACTTTGGTATGAAAAAGGCAAAGGGAAACTATTTTATTATCCTGGATTCTGATTGCATTTTACCACTACAATATTTGTCCGAGATATACTGGGAGTTGAATCGAGAATTTGTGCACTGTTTTGGCGGTCCTGATGCTGCGGATCAGTCATTTACCATAGTACAAAAGGCCATCAATTATGCAATGACCTCCTTTTTTACCACCGGAGGTATCCGAGGCGGCAAGACAGCCATCGGAAAATTTCAGCCCCGAAGTTTCAATATGGGAATTTCCAAGGTAGCTTTCGAAAAAGTTGGCGGTTTTGGTCGCATACACCCAGGGGAAGACCCAGACCTTACCTTTCGTATTTGGAAAGGGGGCTTTGCGTCCAGATTGTTTCCAAAGGCTTATGTTTACCACAAACGGAGAATAGATTGGAACAAATTTTACGTCCAAGTAAACAAATTTGGAATGGTCAGACCCATTTTGAACAAGTGGCATCCAGAAACCGCTAAGCTGACCTATTGGTTTCCAACAGCTTTCATAACGGGACTACTTGCTTCCGTATTATTAATGGTATTTGGATATTTTGTACCAATAGCTTTATATGGGGCTTATTTTTTAGTGTTGTTCGTGGATGCACTCCTTAAGAACGGGAATCCTGTGGTGGCTTTATTG
>JBCCUY010000093.1:0-10792 GCA_039196145.1 Bacteroidota bacterium | reverse complement strand
GTGCTGTTACCTTAATCTATAACTTGTACGTTTACGGCGTTCAATCCTTTTTTACCTTGCTGTAGTTCGAATTCTACTGCGTCACCTTCTCTAATTTCATCGATTAAACCTGAAACGTGTACAAAGTGATCTGTGTTTGAACCTTCTTCAGTGATAAATCCATAACCTTTGGAATCGTTGAAGAATTTTACTGTTCCTTTACTCATTGTTAAATGTTAAATAATTAAATGAGCCGCGAAGGTACGCTTAATTTATTCGGATTTAAGGTTTTTTTGCTTTTTTTCAAAAACTAAGCCATTAAACCGTTGGGTCCGGTGTCAATCTCAAGTATGGTTTCACCTCCTCTACACCCTTCGAAAATAGTTCCCTTGCCTCTGAAGTAGGTATTGCAGGGCTAACAACTACCTTTTCCCCACTTTCCCAATTTGCAGGGGTAGCTACCTTATGATAGGCCGTTAGTTGAAGTGAATCTACTACGCGAAGCAACTCATAAAAATTACGTCCTGTGGAAGCTGGGTAGGTCAAAATCAATTTTACCTTTTTGTCCGGCCCTACAATAAATACAGAACGCACGGTCAAGGTGTCATTTGCGTTCGGGTGGATCATGTCGTATAAATCGGAGACCTTTCTATCCTCATCGGCAATGATAGGAAAGTTGACCAACGTATTTTGAGTCTCGTTGATATCCTTGATCCATTCTGCGTGGGATGCGGCACCATCCACACTCAATGCCATCATCTTTACATTTCTTTTTTCAAACTCATCCTTAAACTTGGCAGCAGTTCCAAGTTCAGTGGTACAGACCGGGGTGAAATCTGCTGGGTGGGAGAAAAGAATGCCCCATCCGTCACCTAAATATTCATAAAAGTTCAAGGTACCTTGAGAGGTTTCTGCTGTAAAATCGGGGGCGGTATCGCCCAATCGAAGAGTTGCCATAAGCGCTGTTTTTTTAATTGATATAATATTCCCTACAAAATTAGTGGATTGTTTTTCCCGTCCATTTTGCAGCAGTTAAAACTGTATTAAAGTTTGGGTATGCGAAATGATTTTCATCAGGGTTTGTGATTTTTCCAAGAATAAAGTTTGCTACTTTTAACGTATGGAAAAAGATAGCTTGGAACAATTACGGTATCCTACGGGAACGTTTAAGGCGCCTGAAACAATTACGGATAAACATTTAGATGAGTGGATAACCGTTTTGGAGCATCTTCCGGAGCGATTGGAAAACATGGTTTCTCCATTGACCGAAGAACAATTGGAGACCCCATACCGGCCAGGAGGATGGACGGTGCGACAGCTTGTGCATCATATTTCAGATAGCCATCACAATAGCTACATTCGTTTTAAATGGGGGTTAACAGAGGATAACCCAATTATCAAACCCTATTTTGAAAAAGAATGGGCCCAACTGTTTGATACACAATCTGCACCCATTCAAATGTCATTGGATCATTTACGCGCCGTGCATGCCAAATTGGTGTATTTGCTCAAGGGACTGACCAAGGAACAATTGCAAAGAAAGTTCACCCATCCAGACGGGAATGAAGAGACAACGCTGGAAGAGAACATAGGTAGATACGCTTGGCATAGCAACCATCATTTTGCACATATTTTCAATCTGATCCAACGAAAAGCTTGGTGATCATAACTGTTTGGTGAGCACCCACATGGGTTTTTCCTCGGGAACCGCATGGGGCAGGGTAAGTTCACTTTCTTTTTTTATTCTGAACCCGTTTTTCAGGTAAAATTGAATGGGACCTCCCTTCTGCATGGTATCCAACCATAAAATCTCCTTTCCCAACGCTTTGGCATACGCTTCAATTTGGGCCAATACTTTTTTGCCCAAACCTTGGCCGGAGTAGACTTTAAGAAGATATATTTTTTGAGCTAACAAGCTCTGCTCGGAACTATGCTCGTCCAAGGGCGAGTCCAGTACCAGTTTGACGATGCCAGCAACAGATTCGTCCGTCTTGACCAAGAAATGCCTTAAGTTGGGATTAGCCATATCCGCCTTTACCACCTCCTCTGTAAAACTTAGACTGATGTAGGGCGTGGGATCTTGATTTTCCCATAAATGTAGATAATGTTCCCTGTACGATTGTTTTCCTACGGAAACATAGGCGCTTATTGTAGCTTGGCTAAGTGGTTCTAAAACAACTTCCATACAAGACAGATTATTATTTTTCACCACCCTCAGGGCCGTAGAAAAACACCCAAGTGGAAAAATCATCCGTAAAGTTTTCAAAACGATGCTCTACTCCAGCAGGCACAAAAAGGAAGTCTCCAGGGCCAAAATTGGTTCGGAGACCATCGTTAAGGAATTCTCCAGAGCCGGAGATTACCACATATATCTCATCTCGGGAGTGTGGAGTTTGATGGTCCACTCCTTCGGGCTTATATACTTCCACTTCTAACGAACCATGCGTAAAAAGTGTTGCGAAAGGACTTTCTTGGGAGGTCAACTTATTCAAGGCTTCTGATGTGGTAATTCGCATAACAATAATTTAGAACTGATTATCGGCCCATTTGATATTGCATCCAATACTTGGTTTTTGGTTTCTGCTTATTTCGTTGCCTGTGAGAAGGGCATCCAGGGCGCTACGGAGATCGTTCCCTGTTAATGGAATGCCGTTCCCTGGTCTTGAATCGTCCAATTGGCCTCGGTATACCAACTGCAGATGCCCATCAAACAAGTAAAAATCTGGGGTGCAGGCCGCGTCATAGGCCTTGGCGACCTCTTGGGTCTCATCATAAAGATAGGGAAAGGAATAGCCTTCATCTTTTGCATTTTGTTTCATAAGGTGTGGTGCATCTTGCGGATAGTTGACAACATCGTTACTGGAAATGGCCACAAAACCAATTCCCTTTGATTGATATTCCTTTCCCAATTTGGAAATTTCAGGGTTTACATGGATCACAAAAGGGCAGTGGTTGCAAATGAACATTATGACGGTTCCTTTTTCGCCCGCCAACTCTTGAAGCGTTAATTCCCTGTCACTTAACGTGTCCGTAAGTTTAAAATCTGGGGCCTTGGTGCCCAAGGCCAACATATTGCTGGGGGTTCTTGCCATGGTACTTGTATTGTTTTAGTTTGCGTATTTGCCTTGCGCATAGGAGGCAACTATACTGCTATTTGGTGTTTTACAATTGTTCGGAAAGTCAAAGAAATAAATGCATTTGGGCAATCCATTGTCAAAAGTTACCCTGACCGATCCCGCTGCACTTGCACCAAAACCCTTATATCTGTAATTGGCACTTAATTCCCTAGGCCTTCCCTTACTATCTTTCGATTGGATGGCGAGACCAGAAATACTTCCAGATACATACCTATTAAACGCCCAGGTTTTTGAATGATTGGTCACAAGGTCATCCACTAACTTGGAAAGGTTTTGACTTCCGGTAGGACCTCCCGATACTTTCATTGCGGTATACTTGCTGGCTTCCTTCATACGAATTCCTGGCTGGTTTAGCGCAAATGCCTTTAGGTTTTCCTCAAACCTACGTACCCCAGGGCTATCACACCGGTTTAGGCTAAAAAGTTGTGCCATGTCGTTTCGTATGCCGTTGGTCTTATGAATCATATCCACAGAATTACCTATGGCATTGGGGTCTGCCATTTGGGCCAAAGTATTGCGAAATACCTCTGCACTTTGGATTTTTTCCACCCTGAGTTTGGCCTCGTACAAGTCTCTTCTGGCATATAAGCCAGAACCTACGGTGGTCCAATCGATGCAGGTTCTACTTGTTTCAATACCATAACCGTTAGTGACAACTTCTTCGGTGGCGCAGACCCAATTCATGATTTCTACTTTGGAGGAAGGTAGGTTGTTTGGGCATTGCCTGCCAAAAGTTCGAAGGTATTGCTCAAAAAGCATCAAAAATTGATTGTCGTCCCGAGTTAGTTTTACATTTTCGAACTGCCCCCTGAAAATGTAGTCAAAGAACTCAGCGTTGAACAGTCCGTCTGTATTGAATGATAAGGATTGCGTTACCTTTTCTACCCCAGAGTAATCTTCGTCCACAGGTGCAAACGAGGTGGAAGTGGTCAGTGCAAAAGCCAAACTGAAGATTTGGATTGAAAACTTCTTTATCCGCATGTATACTTAATTGTTGGTTTTCAAATGACAGTTGGGGGATAGGTTAAAGATAGTAAAACAACAGAGAGCGTCGACGCATACCAAAGTGGTGAATTCAGTTTGGTTTCCGCTTAACTCCAAGTACTATTTTCAAGTCGCAAACTTAGCCGTGTCGTTTTCTACGGTAGTGTCGACAGGTTAATTGGTTTAAAAAAACTTTTGATTCGACCAACTCAAAATTCAAGGGCTTGGCCAGTTCGCCAAAGAGGGAATGGCCACCGCCCAGCAGGATGGGAATTGTGGTTATGATGATGTCATCGATTAAGTCTTCCCTTAAAAAGCTTTGAATGGTAGCACCGCCATCAATGTAGAGGTGGTGATATCCTTTTTGATGGATTTGTTCCAAAACGTCTGTCAAGGGTCCTTTCACCAAGAATGCTTTCGCTTCATAACTCGTGGGAATGGAATCCATAGTATTACTGAGGACAAAAACGGGTTTGGTGTAGGGCCATTCCACATCAAACCCAAGGACAGTTTCAAATGTGGTACGCCCCATGACCAGTGCATCAATATTTGCTGTGAATTCGTAGTAACCCAGACTCTCACCATCAGGATTCGGAATCATATCTAACCAGTCCAATCCACCATTCTTATCCGCAATATAGCCGTCCAAACTTGCACCGATAAATACACTGTTTTTCTTTTCCATAAATGAATGTGTAGTCATGTCGAATTTATATCCAACATTTAAAATTCATAATTGTCCATTTCCCTACATCATATCCCCAAAGAAAATAGCATTCATTAAAAGCTTATTGGTGCCATACCAAAAAGCCCTAAAGTTGGTATTGTCCGTGAACATAATCACCCGGCCCTTGCCCATTTTACATACTTTAAAGGGAACGCTGTTTTTGATCAACTCGGCATTTTCCTCGGAAATGTATCCGCTCAATAATGGGTCATTGGTGTACTGAATGGGATTGTCATAGCTATTTTTTTCCGGTTCCAAGTAGATATTGGTGTTTCGGAACATAGCCAATTTATTGTTCTTGTATCCGTAGTTTATGGGGTGTGAACGGTCTATCTTGGTTTCAAAAATAGCCCCGCCCGTAACCTGGGCACCGGTATAGTCGTTCTTTTGATCAAAAGGGATATTCTTGGCCACCAAGGTGTCTTTTTTCATTTCCACTTTCATCAATTCATGGGTGTTCATCCAATGTGCGGTGTTTCGGAAACCGATAACGGTTCCACCTGCTTTCACCCATGCTTTGATTTTGTCTGCTCCTTTTTTATCCAAAATTTTATTGCCCCAACCACTAGGTAAGATCAAATCGGTGTATTGGTCCAAATCCACAGTATCAAAATAACGGGTATCCAGTTTGGTGATTTTCATATCATATCGGGTATCGAACAAATGCCATATTTCACCCGCGTCGTAGGAGCGCACACCATCACCCACCAAAAGTCCAACTTTTTGCTTTTTTACTGGATCAAAATCATTGCTTCCCAAATCAATCCCTCTGGTAAGCCCTGTGGAGACCGCCGTAATCTTAATATGACTTTCTTTGGCAACTTTTGATAGAAAATTATAAAGTGCATCGGCATCCAACTTTTGGTTTTGAACGGGGACCATTATGGTGCCATAATCATAGGTTTTACCCTCTAAGGTAAAGGGCGACTTGGCCGTTTTGGCCCGTAATCCTTTCTGTACTATTTGGTTCAGCGCTTTTGGCGTATAGTATTCGTGCCACTCAAACAAATAGGCATAATTGCTCTTTTGACTGACCCCACCTTGCGGCGCTTTAAAGTCGGTTACCTCCTGTCCCGCGTTGGAAAGCGAATTGAGTTCGGCATAATCCAAATTAAAGGCCAGTGGAAAAGTCCAAGCAGATACGTCATAGAATAGGCTGTCCTTAAATGAGGTTCGTTTTTCGAACATAGCCTGAATCAACCGGGGATTCTTCTGGTTCATAGGGACAACATAGCTGTATCCCTTTTTATAATTTTTCCCCGAGATGGTAATGTCATTTGCTAATTCATGAAATTTTATTTTATGTCTATTCAGAATCTCTGCCAAATGATAGGTCTTTGCAGCATCTTTACTATCGCCGAACACAATGGCCTTGGTTCTATTTCGACTGACTTCCCCCTTCATGTCACGGTAGAATTTCTGTTGGTAATCCAACAGTTTTGTACGCATGTTTTTGGCCGCTTTGGCGGTTGACATGGCAGTGGTAAATTGATTTCTAATGGTGAAAGGAAAGGTCAAAATTCCATTTTCACTTTGCTGGATGTGTCCTCTAGAACTTCCTTGTTCAAAGAGGATACCAATACTGCCGTTAACATCAGGAAAGGTGGAACCTTTACCATAGTAATAATCGTCATAGTTTTCTTCGGAATAGTAGAGGGAACCTATTTTGTCCAGGGCCTTGGCGTGGTATGTGCCGATTTCTCGAGTCAAATCTTGGTTGATATGCGGTGTCAAAGGATTCACCCTTGAAGGTTCACCAGGTTGAAAGAAAAAGGTGGAGTTGGTTCCCATTTCATGATGATCGGTCAAGATGTTGGGCATCCATTTGTGAAAGGTTTCAATACGTGCTCGACTCTCGGGCAGTTGCACCGGAAGCCAGTCGCGGTTCATATCAAACCAATAGTGGTTGGTTCGGCCACCGGGCCATACCTCATGGTACTCCCTTTCATTGTTATCCGCGTTGAGGTTGATGCTTTTATGGATATTGGCCCAATAAGCGAAACGCTGCAACCCATCTGGGTTAAAACATGGGTCCAGTAAAACAACCATATTGTCCAACATGTTTTCAATTTCAGGACCTTCGGCGGCGGCCAGATAATAGGCATAAGCCAAAGATGCATTTGAGCCACTGGGTTCGTTACCGTGGATGGAGAAACCCTGATAGACAACAATGGGCATGTTGGAGGTGTCCAAATTCCCGTTCCCTTCAGTGAGTTGGACATGTTGTTGCCTGATGGACTCAATATTTTGATGATTTTTGGGAGAGGTGATAGTGAGCAAAGGAAGGGGCCTTCCCTCAAATGTTTTGCCCCTGTCTTCTATGGTGATGCGATTGCTGGAAGCTGCTAATTGCTTCATATAAAACACTAACTTGTCGTGGGTCACATGCCATTCGCCTACCTCGTGGCCAATCACATCAGCTGGTTTGGGGATGTTCGCATCATAGCTCACGTTCTGCGGCAGATAATAATCCAAGCTTACCTGTTGGGCAGATAATTGTGCGCAGAGAGAGGCCAGTAACAAGAAGTAGAGATGTTTCATAAGATCGTATTAAAATTAGTCGGCACTAAAAATAAAAAACGACCTGCGCATTGCAGGCCGTTTTATGGTTTTTTTAAAGGTTTACGACTTAAATATCATCAAAATCTACATCCGTAAAGTTTTCCGGAGTTCCATTTTCACTGATAGGCGTTTCCTCCTCCTTTTTAAAATCTTTCTGGTGTCTTTCAGAAATGACCTCAAGACCTTTCTCGTCTATGATATAGTCCATCATTTCTTCCATGATCTCCTTGAATGCGGTAAAATCTTCTTTATACAGATAGATTTTATGTTTCTTGTAATGGAAAGAGCCATCATCATGGGTAAACTTTTTGCTCTCTGTAATAGTTAGGTAGTAATCCCCGGCTTTTGTGCTCCTTACATCAAAAAAGTAAGTTCTTCTTCCGGCTCTTAGGACTTTGGAGTAAATCTCTTCTTGATCCATTATGTCTTTCTCCCTCATATAGTCAAGTGTGTTTAGTGCAATAGTGAATAATTCTACCAAAAATGTAAAAAAAATGCTAATCCAGCAACTTTTTTCCTATTCTTTCTCAGAGAGTTGGTTCAGGTAGAGTGCTTTATAATACCCATCAGTATTGTTTAACTCGGCATGGGTTCCTTCCTGGATAATTTCACCATTTTCCAGCACAATGATCTTGTCTGCGTTCTTTGCGGACGACACTCTATGGCTAACAATAAGGGTTGTTTTGTTTTGCGAGACCTCCTTCAAATTGTTGAGGATTTCCTCCTCGGTTTCTGTGTCCACTGCGGAAAGACAATCATCAAAAAGATAGATTTGTGGGTCCTTCAGCAAAGCCCTGGCAATGGAAACACGTTGCTTTTGACCTCCGCTTAAGGTAATTCCACGTTCGCCCAAAATGGTATTGTATTTTTGGGTGAAGCCCTGGATATTTTCGTGTACCACGGCTTTTTTGGCCACACTGACAATATCGTTAAAAGATGCGTTCTCATTCCCGAATTTGATATTGTTCTCTATGGTGTCAGAAAAGAGAAAGGCATCTTGGGGAACTGCCCCGACCGAACTCCTAAGACTGCCCAAGTTCAGGTGTTGGATTGGAGTCCCATCGATAAGAACTTCTCCGGAAGAAACATCGTACAAGCGGGATACCAAATCTAGAATCGTGGATTTACCGGACCCCGTTTTTCCTAAAAATGCTACCGTTTCACCTGCACTTATCTGAAACGAAATGTTTTTAAGCGCAGTAATATTGGTGTCCTCATAGGTAAAGGATACATTTTTGAATTCGATGGCACCTGTTACCGGTGTTGCGGTTTCAACCTCATTCTGAATTGAGGGCTGTTCGTGCAAAAATTCGTTGATTCTTTTTTGGGAAGCCTCCGCGCGTTGGATAATGGAAGTGAGCCAACCAACAATGGCCACTGGCCAAGTAAGCATGTTCACGTAGAGAATAAACTCGGCAATGATGCCTATGGAGGCGATATCACCATTGATGTATTGCTTTCCGCCTATATAGATCACAAAAATATTACTGATGCCAATGAGCAAAATCATTAAGGGAAAGAACCAGGCATTTACCTTGGCCAAGTCCATGCTGGTATCTTTACCCTCCTGGGCCAAATCTTCCAGTTCGGCATTAATTTTGGGCTCTAAGGCGTATGCTTTAATGACCGCTACCCCGGAAAACGACTCTTGGGTAAAGGTGGACAGGCTGGATAAAAATTCCTGTACCCTTGTGCTACGTTTATGGATAATCTTACTGATCTGATAAATCAAAACGGACAGGATAGGGAGTGGAATCAGTGTGTAGGCTGCCAAAGTAGGCGCCTTTATGAACATTAGCGGTATAATGCACACAAACATGGTGAGGGTATTGATACCATACATGATTGCGGGTCCCGCGTACATGCGAACCTGATTGATATCCTCACTGATTCGATTCATTAAATCCCCGATCCTATTTTTTTTATAAAAACTTAGATTGAGTCTTTGGTAATGATCGAAAACCTCGTTTTTAAGGTCAAATTCTATATAACGTGAGACGTTGATAATGGTCTGCCGCATTAAAAAGGTAAAAAGCCCGGATAACAGGGCGGCACCTACGATAATCAGGATGTACTCAAACAACAATCCCTTGGCAGCACTTTTGGAAATAGTGTTGCCAACAAAGCCTTCGATGGCCTGAATTGATTTATTGACATAAGAGGGCATGATCAGGGAAAAAACACGCGCAATGATGGTAATCAAAATCCCAATAAAGAGTTTGAACCAGTATTTTTTGAAATACTTATTGAGGTGTTTGAGTTCCTTCATAGGAGGGGAAAGCTTGGTTTTAAGCGGTCTTTCTTTGATGACAATTCAGCAAATATATGGGATTGCCTACAAAGTAAATGTTATAAAACTGATAAGAAAACAACTTTCATAGGATGGATTGAAATATAAGATTACTTTTGCGCAGTGAAAGCCAACAAACGACTTTAAAAGTTCTTTAAAAATGCTTACCAGAAGGCATATCAGAGTAAAAGTGATGCAGTGTATTTATGCGCTGATCCAGTCCAAGGACGATTCTTTAGAGAAACAGGAAAAGTTCCTAAAAGTGAGCATAGAGAACATGTATGTCCTCTATCTTTTGATATTGAGTCTTTTAATTGAATTGCAAAAATTAGCAGAAAAGCATGTGCAACATGCTTCCAAAAAGTACTTGACGACCGAAGAGGATGGTTATCCAGACCCATCAAGGTTTGTTAACAACAAACTGTTGGCCCAGATTGGCGGCAACGCGTTACTTCAAAAAGAACTTTCCAAGCGAAAACTGAACAACTGGTATCTCAACGAAGAGTATATAAAGATTATCTACAAGGAGGTTGTGGCCAGCGACATCTACAAAGCGTATATGTCAAGTTCCGAAAATGGATATGAAGCGGACAAGGATGTTGTCATTCAATTGTATCGAAATATCATTGCTCCAAATGAGAAAATCTACGAGTATTTCGAAGACGACAAGTTGACCTGGGTCGATGATATTCCCATTGTGAACACCTTTCTGGTCAAGAGGTTAAAAAAGGCATCTGAACCTTCCAATGATTCTTTCTTCCTGCCCTCCCTGCTCAAGGATCAACAGGATATGGTTTACGCTAACGACCTACTGACCAAAACGCTACTGAACGATGCCAAATGGGAAAAAGAAATTGAGGGAAAAACACCTAATTGGGACAATGACCGTATTGCGGAAATAGATTCCATTATCCTGAAAATGGCTATCTGTGAATTGCTGAATTTCCCATCCATCCCGGAGAAAGTTACATTGAATGAATATTTGGAGATTGCCAAGGAGTATTCCACGCCCAAAAGCAGCATCTTTATAAATGGTGTGCTGGACAAGTTGGCCAAGGAATATAAATCTACGGGTCAATTGCAAAAAATGGGACGCGGACTTCGGTAAATTTT
>JBCCUY010000092.1:0-10801 GCA_039196145.1 Bacteroidota bacterium | reverse complement strand
ATTTTGACCTTGGACTCGGTATCCGCTACCAGTTCTAAAATCAGAAACATTTGGATATAAAAAAGGGGGAGCGATTTTAATCGCTCCCCCTTTTTCAATAAGGTATGTCTGCAAACTTTAAAAAGGTTTATAGCTAAATTTTTGCCCTCCAACTGAGGCATCTGCCATAAGACCGGCTTTGGGAAGTGCAAAAACGGCCACCCCTTCCTTATACTTAGCATTAAAGGCTATGCCAGATTTCAGGGCAACGGCGGAGGTTTCTGCCGCAAATTGAAATTTTCCTTGTTTAAATCGGTCCAAATCCACAGGAGTTTCAAAAAAGATAATTTCTATAATGGCCTGTCCTCCAGCCTGAAGACCAACATTGAGTTTTTTAAGCCCTGCCATACCTACGGCTTCGCCGCCTTCGTAAACAACCCCGTTCCCCGAAGCTCCTCCAATAATGAACCCGCCTTTGCCCACATTGGGGAACAAGACATATCCTGCGGAATTGTCAAAAAAGCGTTCCAGTCCACTGTCAGCTTTTAACAAAGTACGCTTGGCCTTTTTGGCATCGCTCATTATTTTTCGATCCTTTTTGTCCTGGCCTGTAACCCCAAAGGTTACCAATATTAACCCAAATAATAAAAGGGATTTAAGTGTTCTCATATCTTCATTTCTTAGGTAGGGTCAAAGTTAAAAAATAAACCCCTTCCGGTATGGAAAGGGTTTGCCAATAAATGTTAACACAATTTAGTCCACGTTGGCAGGGAACAGTTTGTGCGCCATGACTTCCTTTATCTGGCTTAAATGTCGCTCGGTATGCCCAGACATAAAAAGAATTAATTGCACACCGTCAACGGTTCCAAAAGGAAGATCGCTGCTATAGCGATTTCTAAGGTCATCCTCTGTGGATTCCAAATAACTAATATGCTGGTTTCTTTTGTTCATAAAAGCCTCCACGGTGGCTTCATAGGAACCAAATTTGCCAGAAGGTTTAAAGGGTTCTCGTGTTTGCACTCGATTGTCTCTTGGCCTTATGATTCCTAAAAGTTGCTCATCACTTAGCATTACTGAATCCTTCATAGCAGGGTTTGGACCTGCTGAAACCGTTTTCTGGATAAGCCCTCCAAAGGCGTTTTCAGAAATAGCCAAATGCTCTACACATTGGGCAATGGACCAAACATCTTCCCCAGGTTGAAAATTTAATTGTTCAGCCGTAAGACCTTTAAGTACCTTGGCCATTTGTTCCTTGGACTCACTAAGATGTTTTATGGCCATCTTGCGATCCTCATCGGATAACTTGAAAGTATCATTGCCAAAACTAAAGAGCAACAATGCTACTAAGGGTAAAATCAGTTTTCTCATTTGTGATAGGGTTTAAAAATATTTCGTGTTAATGGATTATATTAAGAAGACGAATGAAAAAATCTTAATTGGACATTTTAAAGTACTTTGGAATGCTTCTAGGCCTTCCAACCCAAAGTTAATTCATAATAATACCATTTAGGGGGTTGAATCTGCCAAAATGAACCCCTTTTTGCGCAGGAGAACAAACACCTTGGGCATTTTCAATATAGATATCACTTATCATTTAATAGTATATTAATATGAATTGTCTATTATTGACGAACCAGTTTTTTTACCTTTATGTGGCTTAAAAAATCACATTAAAACAACATACTATCATGAGCAAGGAATTAGCAAACAACGGCGGAAATGGCATGGATGAAAGCATGTGCCCATTTCTAAATGGTTCATTGAACCAGGCAGCTGGAGGAGGGACATCCAATAGGGATTGGTGGCCCAATCAGCTTAATTTGAACATTTTACGCCAACACTCGAATTTGGCGGATCCAATGGATGAAGGGTTTGATTATGCAGAGGAATTCAAGTCATTGGATTTGGAGGCACTTAAAAAGGACCTTACCGATCTTATGACCGATAGCCAAGAGTGGTGGCCAGCGGATTATGGGCATTATGGACCGTTCTTTATTCGTATGGCATGGCATGCCGCCGGAACCTATAGAATTGCTGACGGACGTGGCGGTGGCGGAACAGGTTCCCAACGTTTTGCTCCCCTGAACAGCTGGCCAGATAACGCCAACTTGGATAAAGCCAGATTATTGCTTTGGCCTATTAAACAGAAATATGGAAAGAAAATTTCCTGGGCAGATTTGTTGATTTTGGCCGGAAACATTGCTCATGAGTCCATGGGACTTAAGATGTTTGGTTTTGCTGGTGGACGTGAGGATATCTGGCAACCAGAGGAGGATATTTATTGGGGAGCAGAGGCAGAATGGTTAGGTAATAAGGCCCGATATAACGAGGAAGGCGAGCTGGAAAATCCATTAGGTGCGGTTCATATGGGATTGATCTATGTGAACCCAGAAGGTCCGAACGGGAATCCAGACCCTATTGCGGCTGCGCATGATATCCGGGAAACTTTTGGTAGAATGGCCATGAACGATTATGAAACCGTGGCTTTGATTGCCGGCGGACATACATTCGGAAAGACTCATGGTGCTGCAAGTGATGCAGACTATGTGGAGGCGGAGCCTGCTGGAGCTTCCATCGAAATGCAGAGCATGGGATGGAAGAACAATTTTGGTAGCGGAAAGGGAAGTGACACCATAACCAGTGGTCTGGAAGGCGCATGGACCGATACCCCTGCGAAATGGAGCCATAAATTCTTGGAGAACCTGTATGCATATGAATGGGAACTGACCAAGAGTCCTGCAGGAGCCCATCAATGGGCACCAAAAGATGGGGCTGGCGCCGGAACCATTCCAGATGCCCACGACCCTGCCAAGAAACATGCCCCGTTTATGTTGACCACGGACCTTTCGCTTCGAATGGATCCTGAATATGGTAAGATTTCCAAGCACTTCTTGGAAAACCCTGATGAGTTTGCAGAAGCCTATTCCAAAGCATGGTTTAAATTGACCCACAGAGATATGGGACCGGTCTCGCGTTACTTAGGAGCCGATGTGCCCAATGAAGAATTGATTTGGCAAGATCCAGTTCCAGCTGTCGACCATGAGTTGATAAATGAAAATGATGTTGCAGCGCTTAAAGGCAAGATCCTTGACTCCGGTCTTTCAATTTCGCAGTTGGTATCAACAGCATGGGCCTCGGCATCAACGTTCAGGGGTTCTGACTATAGAGGAGGTGCCAATGGCGCACGTATTAGATTGGCGCCACAGAAAGATTGGGAAGTTAATAATCCATCCCAATTGGCAAAAGTCCTAGAGACCTTAGAGGGTATTCAAAATGAGTTTGGGAAGAAAGTCTCCATTGCAGATTTAATTGTGTTGGGAGGATGTGCCGGTGTAGAGCAGGCAGCTAAAAACGCAGGACATGAGATTACCGTTCCCTTTAACCCTGGTAGAACAGATGCTACCGATGAGCAAACAGATGCTGAGTCCTTCGATGTCTTGGAGCCTTATGCTGATGGATTCCGCAACTATCTAAAAGGAAAATATTCGGTAAAATCCGAAGAACTTTTGGTGGATAAAGCACAATTGCTGACCCTGACTGTTCCTGAAATGACAGTTTTGGTTGGAGGAATGCGTGTCTTGGATACAAACGCGGACAAATCCCATAATGGAGTTTTCACAGCTAGAACGGAAACACTTTCTAATGATTTCTTTGTGAACCTATTGGATTTAAACACCAAATGGGAGTCAGCCTCTGAGGACGATGAAGTATTCGAGGGACATGATCGCGTGACGGGTGACCTTAAATGGACTGGGACAAGAGTAGATCTCATTTTTGGGTCCAATACGGAACTTCGTGCGATTGCCGAAGTCTACGGAAGCAGTGATGCACAAGGCAAGTTTATTAATGATTTTGTGGCTGCATGGAACAAGGTTATGAACCTAGATCGATTTAATTTGGCTTAATGTTGGCTTTGAAATAGAAAAAGAAAATTAACCCTGAAAGACTGCCACTTCCGTAAAGGTTGTGGCAGTTTTTTTTATAACTTTCAACTGTCTAATGGAAAGAAAAAAGGACTTTTTTGATGCAATACGAAGCGGTGATGAGCAGACCGTGTTAAACTTACTTGAAACGGACAAGGGGTTGTTGTCTTCTAAAGATGAGAGAGGTTCAACACCTCTAATTTTGGCAACCTACTATAATCAAAAAGAAATAACCAAAACCCTGTTGGCAAAAGGTGCAGCAATCGATGATACGGATGGTTCTGGAAACACTGCCCTGATGGGTGTATGTTTTAAAGGTTATGGCGAATTGGCCGAAATACTTATTGAAGCTGGGGCCAGCGTAAATCATGTCAATGCCATGGGCGCAACCTGTCTTATTTATGCAGCGACCTTTAACAAGGTAGAAATCGCCCAATTGCTTTTAGAGAACGGGGCCGATATATATGCCAAGGATGCCCGGGGAAACACCGCATTGGATCAGGCCAAAATGCAAGGAAGTCAACCCTTAATTGAATTATTGGAAGATAAAGGATAATCCGAACCCGCAATACATGAACCCGAAAGAACAGCTTAACCGAATCAAACGTATAAAGGCCATTGCGGAAACCGGATTGGTATATGGGCAGGACGCTTATGACAGGGAACGCTATGAAGAACTCAAGAAGATAAGTCTCGAATTACTGGCCTTTGTGGCTGACAAGCCCATGGAGATAATCGAGAATTTCTTTATACCACAATCTGATTACCCAACACCAAAGGTTGATGTAAGAGGTTTTGTGTTGAACGAAAAGGATGAAATTCTAATGGCTAAAGAATCCATTGATGGTAAATGGACCATCCCGGGAGGTTGGGCAGATGTGGGAAATACCCCTTCGGAAATAGCCGTCAAAGAAATTGAAGAGGAAACTGGATTGAAAGCTAAGGTGGAACGCCTTTTGGCTGTTTATGACAAGCAGGTCCATCCTCATCCACCTGAACCCTACTATATTTATAAGTTATTTTTTCTTTGCAGGATTACTGGAGGGGAAATGAAAGCGGGGTTTGATATGTTGGGGGTTGACTTTTTCTCGTTGGAACAACTTCCAGACCTTTCAGAAGAGCGCATTCTGGAAAGCCAGCTTAAGCATCTTTTTCATTTAGCGAAGTCACCAGAATCCCAAGTATATTTTGATTGATATTACAATGGAAAAGTTAAATGTAGCCATTGTCCAAACACATTTGATTTGGGAGAACCCACAAGCCAATCGTGCTATGTTGGAAGAAAAAATTCAGAATATCACTTCCCAGGTGGACCTCATAATACTCCCAGAAATGTTTACCACAGGTTTCACTATGAAACCTGATAGCATTGATACTGAAGAAGGGTCTGCTACCATGGAATGGATGAAGTCCATGGCCAAAACAAAAGATGCAACGCTTATAGGGAGCATGGTATATCATGAAGAGAGTAAGTACTTCAATCGGCTCCTTATGGTACCTCCAGATGGATCGGTAAACAAATATGATAAAAAGCACACCTTTACCTTAGCGGGTGAGGATAAGGTGTATCAGGCTGGAACGGAGAGGCTGATGCTCACCTACAAGGGATTTAAACTATGCCCAATGATCTGTTATGACCTACGGTTTCCGGTGTGGGCCAGAAATACCGAAAATTACGATGTACTCATCTATGTGGCCAATTGGCCGAAACCAAGAATTTCTGCCTGGGATACCCTGCTTCAGGCAAGGGCCATTGAAAACATGAGCTATTGTATTGGAGCCAACAGAATTGGTCTAGATGGTTTGGGCCATGAGTACTCAGGGCATTCCGCGGTTTATGATGTGCTGGGGCAGCCCCTGGTTTATTCGGAAAAGGAGGAAATATTATTTACGACTTTAGATAAGGAGCATATCAGTAGTCAAAGGAACAAACTAAAATTCTTGAATGATCGGGATGAGTTTAGTTTGAAATAAGGAATGTCTGCTCCAATTCCCAATTGGCGCGTACGTCTATCACATCGGGATAGTAACTCACCCTTTCTGGTTGAATTTTACTTAAATAGTTTCCGGTATCCCATTTCCCATTGCCGTTGGCATCAAAAATAACACGGATGCGATATTGGGACGGGTCTAAATTATTGAACTCAAAAATCTGTGATTCCTCGGCAATGATTTCCCGTTGGGTCTCTCCATCTTCGTTCGTCAACTGTACGATTAAGGGATATTGAACGTCTCCCCCAACATTGACCCTAAGGTTGCCATAATCTGCAAAACTTCCTGTAGAAAATCGATAGTTCAAAGTGTCATTCTGTATGCCAAAAAAATCTATTATGGCACTTGGCATAATCTCAAAGGAATAGCTCTGATTGGGTTCAATTGCGAAATCAAAATCAACCTTGTTCTCCAGAGAATCCAAGGCTAGGGTATAAGGTGCACTAATGGAATCGCTCACAAAAAGCGAAATCTGATTGGTATCCAGGGCGGCTATAGGCGTATTGGCCAAAATACTAAAGGCGTCTTCAAAATTGAACTTTCCGCGTACATTACTGCTAAGTTGCAAGGAATCCAAAGGGAGTTTTCGCGTCTTTACCGTAAAAGTATCTATAGTTTCCATCTTTTCATTGCTCACTGTAAAAATGATGGAATCCAAATCGGTTGGAGTCAACCAAAAATCCAAGGTATCTTTTTCCCGGTCCTTTCGGATCAAGGTCTTAACCGAATCAGGGAGTTCGGTCAGACTTTCAATTTTAATATCCTCATGGTTTCCTTGATACCCAAAAAGAATATGGTTTTTGGCCACATAACTGGGAACGGATACGTTGTAATCCGGTTCCTCTAAAAACAGGTTCAATAGATAAATTGAATCTGTTGGAATCGTAATTGTGTCCTGTAAAAACCCGATCTTGTCCTGTCTTTGGTTGAATAAGTTGTCCTTGTTAACATCCTTTAGGGCTACCAGTGAATACTTACCGGGTTTAAGGTTTTTTAAATGGAACAGGGGAAGGCTGTCCAAAGTGTTTGTAATGTAATTGGGTACGGTCTTGTAAATTGTGGAATCGGTGTAAGCGGTGTCAATTTCATAGAGCATAACACTGATGAATTCGTCTGCCTTTCTGTTAAAGGCGTCTTTTACCGCCCCGGACAGGGTTAGGGAATCAATATAGGTGCCCGTGGAAAATACATAACTCAAAAAACTATTGGGATTACCCTCATTATTATCCACGATACTTTGACCAAAATTAAAAGTGTAGGTAGTATTTTCCCTTAGGGTGTCCTTAAGAATGATTTCTATATATTTTGCTGGGCCTCCCTGTGGCGTAATCTGCGGGGGGTATTTTAAAGGTGGAGAAACAATCAGCTGGTTTTGCACATCGCTTAGTTTGATGAGCTCATCAAAATACAGGCGGATTTTCTCTGCTTTGAACTCGGTAGTGAAATTTTCCGGCTCTGTACGCAATAGCACCGGGGGAGTCAAATCTTTGGGCCCACCGGATGGATTACTGCGTTGCGCGCATTGCCAAAGGGCCAATGCCATAACAAAAATGAATAAGAAGCTCAACAGTTTTTTTAGGTACCGCATTCAAAAAACATATGTGGAACAAAGAAACAACTAATTTAAAAAAGGAAAACGCCCCTTAATAAAATTTAAACACTAAGGCACTACGGCCATACTGAGCACCGAAATTTCAACACCTTCTATTTTCAGCAATGTATGTGCACAAGCCTCAATGGTGGCACCCGTGGTAATGACATCGTCAACCAATAATATATGTTTGGGATTGGATGTTAAGGTATCTGCCAGTGCAAAGACGTCACAAGCATTTTCCCATCGTAGCTGCCTGTCTTTTTTGGTCTGGGTCTTTACGTTTCTTTTTTTGATCAAAATATCCTCACGGTAGTCAGCTTGTATGGCAATAGCAATGTGCTTTGCAAAAAGTGTAACCTGATTGTACCCTCTTTTTTGCTTTTTCTTTGGATGCAAAGGGACCGGGATTACCATATCAACGGTCTTCAAGTAATCCTCATTTTCCAGCAGTGTAGCGTACCATTCCCCTAAAAACCCACCGATCTGCTCTTGGTTCCTGTATTTAAGGTGGTGTAAAAGCTGTTTCACGATACCTTGTTTGGCAAAAAAAAGGAACGAAGCCCCCTTTTTAATAGGAATCCTCCCATAAAATGTACGGTCCACGAGGTTTTCTTCAACAAAATTGTGATCGGTGAGTGGCAGCTCATGTCGACAAACGGTGCACAATACACGTTCTCCTCTGGATAATTGCGCATTACATCCAAAACACACCATTGGCAATAGTATGTTGTGAATCTCGTTTAGTATCTTAGCCAACCTTTTAAGGATCAAATCTTATACGCGTTACAGTAGCCAATTAACCTCATGGATGCCCAGGATACCAATTTTAACTACAAGATCATCTTTGCTGCGCTTGTTGCGGTCATTGTAGGTATCCTTATTGCCTTTTATTACAGCTATGCCCAGTCCAAAAACCAGATGAATTTTTTGGAACAGGAAAAATCCTTATTGGTAAAAGACCTTACATTAATGAAAGCTGAGGTGGATCGGTTGTCTGGTCTAAACGAGGTCAATGAGATTGAGCTCCAGACATCCAGGTTCAAGGTACAACAATTATTGGATTCCGTGGGCCGATTAAATTTCAGTATCGTAAAACTGAAGGAAACCCGTAAGGAGTTACGCATGCTGGAGGTTCGTTTCGATAGCTTAAAGCTCAAGAACAACTTTCTTCGCTATAACAACAGCCTTTTGGCCAACAGGTATGAGGAGACCCGAAGGCAGCTTGAAGAAGTTCGTGGCAGGGCCAGTAATATGGAAAAAGCCGAATCTTTGCTTCGCGAAACCAATAGGGAATTGGCTAGGGAATTGAAGATCAAAAGCTATCTAAAACTGCAAGACGCAGAAGGTAGTGGTTTCCGTTTACGGGCGGGTAGACCATTGAAGACCAACAAAGCATCCACCATTGAAAAGCTAAGGGGATGTGTCACAGTTTTGGCCGATCCCAACGAGGATGGAAACGTTAAGGTACTATACCTTCAATTTTTGGACCCCAACATGTCGGTCATTGAAGACAATGCCAGTACCATTTCTGTAAGCGGCAATACGTATAGCAAGAAAGTTGAGATTGTTTACTCCGGCCGCGAAATTAGTATTTGTGATGCTATTACTGTTCCAGAAGGCTCTCTTTCTGAGGGTATCTACACCCTCAATGTGTTTGAGGACGAAAGACTTTTGGCTTCCACCGAATTTCAATTGAAATAACATTCCCATTTTTAGCTAAAGTTCTATTTTTGCCGCATGGCAAAACAAGAAGACGTTTTTAAGAAGGTCATTTCCCATGCCAAGGAGTATGGGTATGTGTTCCAATCCAGTGAGATTTATGATGGTTTGAGCGCCGTATACGACTATGCGCAGAACGGAGTGGAACTGAAAAAGAACATCCGCGAATACTGGTGGCAGGCTATGGTGCAGCTCAATGATAACATTGTGGGCATAGACGCTGCCATTTTTATGCACCCAACCACCTGGAAAGCCTCTGGCCACGTAGATGCCTTCAACGATCCTTTGATAGATAACAAAGACTCCAAAAAAAGATACCGCGCCGATGTTTTGGTGGAAGACCATGTGGCCAAGATTGAGGCCAAGATCGACAAGGAGGTAACCAAGGCGTCCAAACGTTTTGGGGACAGTTTTGATAAAAAACAATTTTTGGAAACCAACCAGCGCGTTCTGGACTACCAGGCCAAGGCCGATGGCATCCTTAAACGTCTGGGAAAATCCTTGGAAAATGAGGATTTGGCCGATGTGAAAGCCTTGATTGAGGAATTGGAGATTGCTTGTCCGCTTTCCGGCTCCAAAAACTGGACGGATGTAAAACAGTTCAATCTCATGTTCGGCACCAAGTTGGGCGCTTCGGCGGATTCCGCAATGGATCTCTACCTAAGGCCCGAAACTGCCCAAGGGATATTTGTGAATTTCCTGAATGTGCAAAAAACCGGACGCATGAAAATCCCGTTTGGAATAGCACAGACTGGAAAAGCATTTAGGAACGAGATTGTGGCGCGCCAGTTTATCTTCCGAATGCGGGAGTTTGAACAGATGGAAATGCAATATTTCATAAAGCCCGGCACCCAGCAGGAGTGGTACGAAAAATGGAAGGGAAAACGCCTCAATTGGCACCTTTCTTTAGGCATGGGTGAGGACAACTACCGTTTCCATGACCACGAAAAATTGGCCCACTATGCCGATGCTGCAGCCGACATCGAATTTAAATTCCCATTTGGTTTTAAGGAATTGGAGGGAATCCATTCCCGTACCGATTTTGATTTGAGCCAGCACGAAGAATACTCCGGCAAAAAACTACAATACTTTGACCCTGAAGAAAACAAGAGCTATGTACCCTACGTATTGGAAACTTCCATTGGTTTGGACCGTATGTTCTTGGCCGTGTTCTCCAATTCTCTCAAAGAGGAGGAACTGGAAAACGGAACCACCCGTACCGTTCTGAAAATCCCTGCTGTTTTGGCACCTACCAAGGCGGCTATTTTGCCACTGCTAAAACGAGATGGACTTCCTGAAGTTGCGCAGAAATTGGTAGATGAACTAAAATGGGATTTTAATGTGGTCTATGACGAAAAAGATGCCGTGGGCCGAAGGTACCGAAGGCAAGATGCTGCCGGGACACCTTTCTGCATCACTGTGGATCACCAAACCTTGGAAGACGACACCGTGACCATCCGCCATAGGGATACCATGGAGCAACAACGGGTACAATTATCCGAAGTAAAGGAAATTATCTCCAAAGAGGTGGATATGCGCTATTGGTTACAACGTATCTGATTCAGCACCTAGAATAAACCGGTAATTTCCCCAT
>JBCCUY010000091.1:0-10840 GCA_039196145.1 Bacteroidota bacterium | reverse complement strand
TATGGCTTGAACGTCCACCGCGTCAATTCCAATTCCCATATTACCTGCTCCATCGGTTACATTGGCTATGTTTCCATCAGTTCCAGGTAGGGTGATTGTGAAGGTGTCACCTTCCAAAGTGGCAGGTGTTATAGTGTCATCATCAGGGGTAAGGTCACCAGATCTGATGTTGGCCCCCGCGATAACATGGTGCTGCAATATTGGAATCAAATCAGCTTCACCGGGAATTGCTGTCAATAGGTCAAAGGCAGCGTTGGTAGGCGCAAAAACAGTAAAAGGATCGTCGCCGTTACCATCCTGGGCGGACAAAACATCCACGAAATCCACACTTGGAGTAAGCGTAGTTAAGGCTGTTACCAAGGTTGAGAAGTTAGGGTCCGCTGTGGCGAAGGTTACAACCGTGGGTAGGTCGATCACAGCATCTACCGCATGAATTACACCGTTGGTCGCCACAATGTCTGCAATGGCAACCGAACTTGTTCCATTCAGTGTTACCCCATCATCAGTATTGATATACAGGCTTAGATTTTCATCCGTATCAAACTCCGCTACGGTGTTCACATAGGAGTTGGACAATCCGGAAGAGAAAGCTGCGGCACCCATGACAACATGGTTGGACAGAATTGCGTTGAGGTCATTTCCATTTGGATTTGTAAAATCATCGAACGCGGCATTCACAGGGGCAAACACCGTAAAGACATTATCTTCCATGGACAGTAAATCCGTAAACGTTGTATTTCCTCCATCCGTTAAGTTGGCCACTAGGGATGAAAGATTGGGATTTGCCACCGCATGGTCCACAATATTTGGAAGCCCGATTACTGCATCCACAACGTGAACTACTCCATTTAGGGCCTTAACGTCAGCCGCATCCACAGAAGAGACTCCGTTGAAGGTTACCCCATCAGAAGTGTCAAAAAAGATACTCATGTTTTGCTCTCCGGCCCCAGTGGCCATGGTATGGGTATAACCTGATCCAAGGCCTTCCAAATCGGCTTGGAACAAGGTACCTTCAATTACATGGTTGAGTAAGACATTCGTGAGGACATCAACAGGAATATCACCAAGTTCTGCACCATCCAAGAATGTGGTAAATGCTTCATCTGAAGGTGCTAGCACGGTGAATGGACCATCTCCGCGTAATACATTTGGCAAATCTCCATTGGCAGCAGTAAGAGCCGCCACTAAGCTTTCAAGGTTCTCGTTGCCCAATGCCAAATCGGTAATTGGGATAAGAATAATATCGGCCAGTTCATCCAAAATTGCTTGTGGTAACAAGACCTTATTAATAATGTGAACTACACCATTGGTAGTTTCAACATTGGCAGTGGTTACTTCCGCATCAACATCCGTTGCATCTCCAATGAAGACCCCTCCATCCAAGGAGACGGTAAGGTCAGAACCTTGAAGAGTTGTTAGGGTTTGTCCATCACTTAGGTCTGTCGACTGGGCAGCCGTACCTGAGATAACATGATACGTAAGAATAACGGCCAAAAGATCTTGGAGTTGCTCCGAATTGAAATCATCCAAAGAATCAAAGCCGTCCAATTGCGCCAATAAATCTGCAAAGGCAGCATTGGTAGGTGCAAAGACCGTGAAAGGCCCATCACCACTTAAAGCACTAACTAGATCATTGTTGGCACTTTCATCGGCTTTTTGAAGGGCACTTACCAAGCTGCTTAAATCTGCAGTTGCCTGAGCGGCCTCTACAATATTACTTGTTGGGACTTCAGGTGGTGGGTTGGAGGTTCCGTTGTCATCCTCTGAACAAGAGGATAGAATTAATACAAAAATCAACATTGTCAGGTTAGACAATTTAATTAGTGCTTTCATAGGGTTGTTTTTAGATTATACTTTGTTGAACATCACAAAGATGTCGTTAAACAAAAATAGTTGCGTTTTGTTTATGATTTTTTATAAAAAGTTTAACAAAATATGCTAAATCACTAATGTTCAACCACAGAAAATCAGGATTATACATTTATTTAAAATGGATTGTCTTAAAAGTAGAATGAGTTTATAGGACAACGATTTATCTATTATATCCTTGCTAAACAGTGCCTTGTCCTTAAAGCGAATTGCTTCAGATAGGACCACTATTTTTATAGTGGACCTATTATCGAGTTGTTTATAGTGTTGACAAACATTACTGGGAAGCTAATTATATTGTTTATTTTTTTCTATAAAATTTTAATCAATATTTATATTTCAAAAGCATAAAAAAAATTGTTTGGCAAACCACGAATTGGAACTAGGGCTAAACTTCATCAATGATTTATTCTATGGTTTTATTCGGTAAGTTGACGCGCAGGTTCTCGACATCCTTTTACAGACAACATTTTGTATTTTTGCACGGATAAAGGAATGTGATGAAAAAAGTAGTTGTAGGACTTTCGGGGGGAGTGGATTCCAGTGTTTCGGCCTATCTTTTAAAGGAACAAGGATATGATGTCATAGGACTTTTTATGAAGAATTGGCATGATGATTCGGTTATTATTTCCGAGGAATGCCCTTGGGTCGAGGATAGTAATGATGCGTTGATTGTTGCTGAAAAATTAGAGATACCCTTCCAAACTGTGGACCTGAGTGCGGAATACAAGGAACGCATTGTGGATTATATGTTCAATGAATACGAAAAGGGTCGCACCCCAAATCCAGATGTTTTGTGCAATAGGGAAATAAAGTTCGATGTTTTTCTCAAAATCGCACTACAACTTGGTGCTGACTATGTGGCCACAGGGCATTACTGTAGAAAAGGTACTATTAAAAATGAAGATGGAACGGAAACCTTTCAGCTGTTGGCGGGAGTCGATGGGAATAAAGACCAATCGTATTTTTTGTGCCAACTTTCACAGGAGCAATTGGCAAAAACTTTGTTTCCCATTGGAGAGCTTACAAAACCGGAGGTGCGCAAAATAGCAACAGAGAACAACCTAATAACCGCGGATAAAAAAGACTCCCAAGGCCTTTGTTTTATTGGGAAAGTTCATCTGCCTGAGTTTCTACAACAGAAACTGAAGCCTAAAAAGGGGGTGATTGTGGAAGTGCCCCATACCGCAGAACAATTTAGCCATAAAGTTCCAGAGTTCGAAAACAAGCAAGCGGAATTGGCTTTTCATGCAGAAAAACCATCATATTCCGTGGAGGATGGAAAGGTGGTGGGAGAACATCAGGGTGCGCACTATTTTACCATTGGTCAACGTAAGGGACTAAATGTTGGAGGAACCAAAGAACCTTTATTTGTTATAGATACTGATGTACAGGAAAATGTAATATACACTGGACAGGGCAAAAGTCATCCTGGACTTTTGCGGAGTACATTGTTTGTGAAAGATGATGAGCTGCATTGGGTACGGAGGAACTTGGCCCTTAAAGTGGATGAAACCATGGAAGTTGAGGCAAGAATAAGGTATCGACAACCCTTGCAAAAAGCTGCGCTTTATAAAACGGATAATGGTCTATATGTAGATTTTGAGGAGCTACAGTCCGCTATTACCGAAGGTCAGTTTGTTGCATGGTATATTAATGATGAACTCATTGGCTCAGGAGTTATTTCTTAACTATGAATCGACATAATATCACAGACCTTTTTGGCATTAAATATCCGATCGTGCAAGGGGGGATGATATGGACCAGCGGTTGGCGATTGGCATCTGCGGTTTCCAATGCCGGAGGACTTGGGCTTTTGGGAGCAGGAAGTATGTATCCAGATGTACTGAAAGAGCATGTTATTAAATGCAAAAAGGCAACCCATAAACCTTTTGGGGTTAATGTGCCAATGCTCTATCCAAACATTGAGGAAATCATGGATATCATTGTTGAACTTGGGGTGCAAATTGTTTTTACCTCCGCGGGCAACCCCAGGACATGGACCTCTTTTTTAAAGGAAAATGGAATTACCGTGGTTCATGTGGTAAGCAGTGTTAAATTTGCTTTGAAAGCTCAGGAAGCCGGTGTGGACGCAGTGGTCGCGGAAGGTTTCGAAGCTGGTGGACATAACGGTAGGGATGAGACCACCACCTTGGTATTGATTCCATCCGTAAAAGAAAAAATCAAAATTCCCCTAATAGCCGCAGGTGGAATAGCTACCGGACAAGCTATGCTCGCCGCAATGGTCCTGGGAGCAGACGGGGTTCAAGTGGGGAGCCGGTTTGCGGCAAGCCAAGAGGGTTCGGCACATGAACTTTTTAAACACCGGATTGTTGAAGCCAAGGAAGGTGATACCCACCTGACCTTAAAGGAACTGGCTCCGGTGCGCTTACTTAAAAATAAGTTTTATAACGATGTCCAAGAGGCTTATGCCAAAGGAGCCGATAAAGAAGATTTGATAACTTTATTGGGACGAGCAAGGGCCAAAAGAGGAATGTTTGAAGGTGATATGGACGAAGGCGAATTGGAAATTGGACAGGTTTCGGGCCTTATCCATGATATAAAGCCCGCAGCATCAATTGTAACGGAAATGATGACGGAATTTGAAGAGGCCAAAAGCCTGGTTGCTGAATTATAGGACCAACAACTGATTTTTTTATACTTTAGCCCATTATGAGAACACTAATCCCCACATTGGTGCTACTTCTTTTTGTTTCCCAAATTAATGCGCAAATAGAAAGGGATAAAGCACTTCACTTTTTAGGTGGTGGTCTTTTTGGACTGGCAGGTGCAGGTATAGCCAAGCAAGCTTCTGACGGCAATCGGGTATGGACCTTTGTGGGTGCCGTGGCTGGTAGTGCCCTTATGGGTGTGGCAAAAGAAGCGATAGATGCTGGTCAAGAAGGAAATCAATGGGACAATGATGATTTAGCGGCTACCATTCTGGGTGGTGTTACGGTAGGAGTAACCATAGAGCTCTTTTCTAAAAAAAGGAATAAAAGAAGACCCATGGGGAGTTTAACGACCCAAAGATTGGACTGGAATCGGATTCAAGCAGATTCGACGATTTCTAGGGCCACGGTTCAGGAGCACCAACTTCCCTCATGGACTTCACTAACACTTTCCCCCAGACTGCTTAGGGAATTAGAGTAACCCTCTCGCTTTTATTTCCAAATACTTGTTAATGGTGTTGATCGTAAGACTTTCCGGCGGTGTAAGGATTGTCTGTATGCCATAACGTTGCAGTTCCTTTTGCATCAGTTTTTTCTCCAATGAAAACTTTTCGGCAATAGTTTTATGATAAATGGCCTGAAGATTTTCAGCATCCGTGGAAATCAATTCCTCCAGCTCGGTATTTTCAAAGAAAATAACAACAAGAACATGTTTTTTGGCAATCGCAAGCAAAAAAGGAAGCTGCCTTCGGAGGGCAGAAACATGTTCAAAGTTTGTATAGAGCAAAAGGAGGCTTCGCTGGTTTGCCTTGCGTTTTATGTGGGCATAAAGCAAGCCAAAATCTGAATCACTGAACAGAGTGGATATGTTGTACAGTTTTTCCAGTATGGTATTTAGATGCGATATTTTTTGGACGGCCGGTACAAACGTCTCTATATTTTTGGAAAAGGTCAACATCCCAGTTTTGTCGTTTCGCTTGAGGGCAACATTGGAAAAAGCCAAGGTGGAGTTAATGGCGTAATCCAGCAGCTTTAATCCATCAAATGGCATTTTCATTACCCTTCCGGTATCTATAATGGAATAGATGGGTTGTGATTTTTCGTCCTGATATTGGTTTACCATCAATTGATTCTTTTTGGCTGTCGCTTTCCAATTAATGGTGCGTATATCATCTCCTTTGATATACTCTTTGATTTGTTCAAATTCCTGGGTATGGCCAATCCTTCGAATCTTTTTTAACCCAAACTCGCTAAGTCGATTGTTGATGGCCAAGAAATCGTACTGTTGCATCTGTATGATGGAAGGGTAAACAGGTACCATTTGGTCCTTTTGAAAAACAAATCGTCTTTTTACAATTCGCAAAGGGCTGGAAGCATAAACATTCAGATTCCCAAAGACATATTCTCCGCGTTCTACGGGTCTCACCGAATAATCAAAAGTTTGACTTTCATTTTTGGAAAGCACCAAATGTTGGGCGAAATCCCTCTTTTGAAATTGGACAGGTAGCTCATCAATTACCACGATTCCAGCCTTAAATGCGTATTTGGAGGTCACCCGAACTGATAAAACATTGTAATCACTATTGGAAAGTTTTTGTGGCAGATTTCGTTGGGCATCCACAGTATTGGTTTTGGCATACAGCAAATAGGTGTCCAATAGGAGGAGGGTTATAATTACGAAAACCAAAATCCAGCTAATTGGGTACAGAAAAGGAAACCAATACGAAAAGACAAATGAAGCTGCCAAGATGGCAACGTACCAAAAAAATTGATTGTGTATGTAAAACGATTTTAGCAACTGCATGCTTAGCGTGGAATTTCTACCGATTCCATTATCATTTGCACCACGCTTTCGGTGGTCATGCCCTCCATTTCACGCTCTGGGGTTAGGATTACCCTGTGGTTTAGTACAGGGACCAACGCCCGCTTCACATCTTCTGGAATAACAAAATCCCTCCCTGAAATGGCAGCAAAAGCTTTAGCCGCAGAAAGTGTTGCAATAGACGCCCTAGGCGAGGCACCAAGATACAAATGAGGATGATTTCTAGTGTTTGTAATGATGTTGGCGATATAACTGATTATCTTTTCTTCCACAATCACATCGTGGATATTCTTTTTGAACTCCGCCAATTTTTTGGCCGTAAGGACAGCTTTAATCTTATCTTGGGGTTTCTCGCCTTTTCTTTGATGATGCCCTTTGATAATCAATACCTCCTCTTCCAAGTCAGGATAATCTATTTTAATTTTGAATAAAAAACGATCTAACTGAGCCTCTGGTAGGGCATAGGTTCCTTCCTGCTCAATGGGATTTTGGGTAGCCAGCACCATAAAGGGTTCGGCCATTTTATAGGTCTTCCCATCAATAGTTGCCTGACGTTCTTCCATGGTTTCAAAAAGAGCTGCCTGTGTTTTGGCGGGCGCCCTGTTGATCTCATCAATCAGGATAATATTAGAGAAAATTGGACCTT
This sequence comes from Bacteroidota bacterium, assembly GCA_039196145.1. GTDB lineage: Bacteria > Bacteroidota > Bacteroidia > Flavobacteriales > Flavobacteriaceae > Flagellimonas. The sequence continues at coordinate 3,831 of JBCCUY010000091.1, read as the reverse complement.
TCTTAAACTCAAATTCGGAGTTCTGAACATTAAAAATGGAAGTACCCAAAATATCACTCGGCATTAGATCCGGCGTAAACTGGATTCTGCTAAACCCGGTTTTTAGGGTTTTGGCAAAAAGCTTGGCCGTTATGGTCTTGGCAATTCCGGGTACGCCTTCTATTAGGGCCTGGCCATCAACCAGAAGGGAGACGATCAACAAATCCATAAAATTGTGCTGCCCTACGATGACTCGTGACAATTCTTGCTTAATCTCTTCAACGGTGTTTTTGAGTTCCTCCAAGGGAACCCGGCTGTCGAAGTTCAAATCGTTATTTTCCATCAACTTTTGCTTTAAATGCTTCTATTTTTTTGTTTAATTCTTCAAGTCCGTTATCAGGTATTCGTTCCTGTGACTGCAGCTGTGTAATCAGTTTGAACAGTGATTTGACATCATCCAGGTCATTGTTGCTTCGAATCGCTAAATTTTTTAGGAAAGAGTCATCCAACTTCTGGGTTGACATATGCAGACGCGACCGTATATATTCTAGGAAATAAGAGATTTTATGTTGGGTAATTTGCTTTTGTTCCCCTTTCTCAAAATACATATCCGCAATGGTTCGGGTAAATGCCAAAGTCTGATTTTTTAGGGGAGTCACAATGGGAATGGCGCGTTGCTTGCGTTTTCCCTCAAAAATGACATAAATCAGAGCCCCTATAAGCACCATATAATAGGCCCATTTAAATTCTTTGGTGTTTAAAAACAGGTACATGGGGGAGGTGTAAAACGATTTGCCCGATTTATGGTGGTTATCCATATAAATCTGCTTGCTCTTATCAATATAAGATAGCAGGCCAGCTGTATAATCCCTATGGTCATCCTTTAGGATAAAATAATTTGTGAATGCCTTTGGAAAGGTGGACAAGATAATTTTTCCGTTACCAAAAGGCTGTTGAATCAGGTTAATTCCTTTTGAAACGGCATCCGTGCTATCTACTAGTTTTCTTACGGTTCCCAAGACAACCGTGTTCAAGGTATCCACCTCGTTGAAGGTAATTGTATTATAGTCTTTTTCAAAGAGAGCTTCTTTTTGGTTCAGTTTTGGGTTGACCAAATGATGGTAAAATTTGGGTTTTAGCTCACCCCCCGTAAACATATACCGTTCCTCCAGGTTCAGCGTATCCAATAACTGGCGTTCAAAACCATGTGAGGCCACAAACAAAGTGTTGCCCTTATCTACCCAATCCAATAACGTATGCAATTCAGTTTCTCCAAAAGATACCTGGTCGTTCACAAAGAAATAAGTGCCCGTGATTTTATCTGAGCGGGTCAAAAATTCAAATGGAGGCCGATTTACCGGATTAACCTTGTCCGGAAAAAGATTATGCATCAAATCATTTAATACGTAGGTGCCATAAGGAATTTTGTGGTGCGTAACAAAGGAAGGAAACCAATTGACTTTTTTGGGCTTGTTGTATTCCAATAGCAGGATTAGCCCAACGGTGACCACGCTTATCACGATATATATCCAGCCCTTTCTAATCATTGCTTCCAATTGCGTTTTTTAGCGAAACAAATATATTTTCAGCTTTTGTGTATCGTTCGTGGTCTATGTTGAATTCCCCATACCATATGTAATCGTATAGTAGGGTGGCCTTACTGAAGGGAGATTTCAATGCACTTCCGGAGAGTTCGCGAATATAATCGTCATTGGTCTTTTGCAGTTGCCAATCAATAAGTTCTTTTTCCGAAAGTATTTTAAGAATAAATAGGTAGTAGTACCGAATCGCCAACCTATAATTCTTTTGGGCCAAGGCCTCTTTTATAAGTTCCTGGATGTTTTCAGTTTTGATGATGCGTTCTTCCTCCGATAAAACGACCAAATTTGGGTTCTTTTGGGAATAGATAAATGACCGTGTATTGGCCTTGATAAAAAACCGTATGATCAGAAACAACAAGATGGCTAACAGGATATAGGGCAGAAAACGCAGAAAAACCGCCAAGTAGCCCACAGCTTGCTCTACCCCGAACAGCCATTCAAAAAAGCCGATAAGAAGATTGTAAAACCAATTCTTGATCGCATCCAGCCACGAATTGTCCGTCTTTACGATTTCGTAATTGAAGGCATCATCCTCCAAATAGGTCTTTAGGTCATCTTTACTAATTTCCAAAGGAACAATGTCGGACCTATCCTGTTTAACAAGGCTATCATTTTGGGCAGATCCCTTTTGCCAAATCAACAGCAATAATACCAACAACCAAATTTTCTGCATGGATTTTTAAGATTTCCCCAAGCCTTCGATGCGCTCGTATGTTCCCGTAAAATTTTTCTTTTCGTTAAGGTTGAAGTAAATCAGAACACTGGCCACCAAGGTGATGATATTGAGCAAGAACTGAACAGAAACCGCAAGTAGGTTTAAGATGATATAAATTGGGTCAAAAATACCCCCTCCAAATGCCAATGGATCGGTTTCTCCGGCCATGGTGCCCATCTTTATGAACATATAGATGTATGCTGGAATATTAAAAGCATATCCTGCAACCCCTACGATAATCCCGATTACCAAAAAAGTTGCAAAGGTAATCCACCAGTTGTCCTTGATAAGGGTGAAGGAATACCCATAGGCATCAGTAACACTTTTTTGGTTGAACACCATAACACTGAACGATAGTGCCAGAATAGGATACAGGTAGATTCCCGGTATAAAACAAAACAGGAAACCAAGCCCAATGGAAAACCCCACCAAAAATCCCAAACCTATAAAACTCCAAAAATTGGAGTATACGTTTTTTCTGATTTCCTCAAAGTTGGTCGTTCCCTTATTGTTTGCATAGGATTTGATGTAATACAGCACTGTTGCCTGTGCCATCACATAAGCCGCTATGATACTGATGAAAAAAAGAAAGAACACCAGGACCATCATAATGGGATTGAATAGATCATTGGAACTCTCCACATTAAAAGTGGCCAAATCTCCTATAAAGTAATAGTAGAAGCCCAAGGATACCAACATCACCAGTAAGTAAGGCCCAACGATTTTTAAGATGGTACCAAAAAAAGGTTTGAATTGGTTTCGTATGAAACCAAATGCATCTGATAGGATTTCACCCAATTCCCTTTGTTTTTTAAACTCAATGTATGGTTGCATGATTTGCTTTTCGTTTTAATTGGTTAGGATAAAGAATATAGTAAAATATGATGAGGAACAATGAGGAGGCAATGATAAGGATAGCCAGCCAATCGGGCATCTCCGTGTGCCTTGTCACAAACCCTTCAAGAAAGCCGGAGTAAAACTGGCCAGCAAAAAATTTACTTCCAGCTTTTGCATCATCGCGATACCAATTGATCATCGCGTGAGCTAATTTACTTGGTAAGCCGACAATAAGTAATTCGGCGCATCCGACAGTCTCTGTGAGGCCGATAGAGTACGAAAATAGGGGACCGGTTTCATCGGCTCGATTGTGAACGCTAATGACGTGACAATCATACCGCTCAATATTGTCGAATAGTTTTTTGTCGGCGTTAGTTTTGGCTATCGCTCTATCCAAAACCATTAAGCCACCTGCAGCCGCAGATAGTTCAATAAATCCGTCCGCGTAATCAGCCCTTCAAATTTGCCGCTACTGAGAACCACCGCAACGTGGCCCTTTGCAAAAATGGGCAAGAGCGACTGCATATCCTGGTCGGCTTCAACGGTTTCGACGCGATAGGTCATTGCCGATTTTACGGGGTCCTGGAATTTGTCGCGATTGCGGACAACAGCGAAAAGTAAATCTTCTTCGTCCAGCAGCCCCTCGACTTTTCCGTCATCGTCAAGCACGGGCAGCTGCGAGATGTCATAGAGCTTCAT
>JBCCUY010000090.1:0-10892 GCA_039196145.1 Bacteroidota bacterium | reverse complement strand
GACGAAATACGGGAGGCCAAACTTTGGTATCAAAATGCATTGGAACATGCGGCTTCCAAGCTTGATAAAAACAAATATCAATCTCTGCTGAAAGGGCTTTCACAGGCTCACAAAAACTAGGCTTGGAGTCAACAAATGGTTTAACATAAATTTTAAGCCTTATGGAAAAATATTCATTAACATTGAGTAACCTATTCAACCTGAAAGCCTTATGAAACTTCTTGCCTGGGGTCTTGTGTTTATATCCTGCTCGCTTACAGCTCAGATAGAACTGTCATTTCAAAAGGATCTTTTCCCAGAGGGAATTGCCGTCCACCCAGAGACTAAAAAAGTTTATCTGAACAGTCTTATGCACAACAAAATTGTGCGTAGCAATTTGGATGGAACCAATGCGGAGGAATTCACGGGAAAGGATGAATATGGCTATCTCTCCGGGTTTGGAATGACCATAAAGGGCGACACCCTTTATGCCTTGGGAAATAGTTTGCCCAAACCCCAAAACAAGTCTATTTTTTTGCTACTAAACACCAAAACAGGGAAACTCATTACATCTTATGCCTTAAAAGAAACCGGTTTTGCCTACCTCAACGATTTGGCCGTTGGCAGCAACGGTGCGATTTTCATAACGGATTCTGAAAGTGATAAAATCTATACCATCAACAAACAGAAAGACAAATTGGAAGTCTTCCTCACCCATGACGAGCTGAAGCATTGCAATGGCATTGCCATTTCCGAAGATTACAAATTCCTGTATTTGGCATCCTATACCAGCGGTTTACGTGTAGTGGATATTACCACAAAAAGGTTGGTGAACAAACCTAACCAATACAAAGGAATAGATGGGCTCAAATGGTATAAAAACAGTTTGATTGCCCTTGTGAACACCCGCAGGGACGCCACCCAAAATGGAGTCTATCGATTTCAGCTCAATCCAAACCAATCTGAAATAACGAACGAAAAAAAAATAGCTGCCTTTCAGGAGGAAACCGATATTCCGACAACTTTCGCCATCCTAAAAGACTCGCTCTATTTTGTGGACGATTCCCAAATGGATAATATGAATCAGGAAACCTACCAAATCCGGGATACCTCCAAACTGGAACCCTACAATTTGATGGGTATCCCCCTAAATCCAAATGTATATACCAAAAACTATTGCACAGAAATCGGTCGGTTCGACCTCACCTTCGACTCCAATGAAGTAGCCGGTGCCTATCTGTTAAAACACAAAAATGCATTAGGGGCAGTTTGGGGAAAACTTGAAGGTCTTAAAATGACGGGCAGATGGACCGATGCAGATGGCAGTGGGGATATCATTCTAACATTTACGGAAGATTTCTCCTTTTTTACTGCGGATTATCGAAGCGATGACGAACCTAAGAAATGGCACATCGATTCTTGGCATGGTGCCCTTCGTCCCAATGGGGATATTTCCTTTGAATTCAACGCTAAAACCTTTACCTGTGAATAGCATCAAAGTTATTTCGACCTTCTTGATTTTTTCAATGATAAGTTGCAAGGAGCAACGGCCTCAACCGGAATTGCAACAAGAAATACCCGACCACTATGGGCCTTTTTTTGGTATTGTCCCGTCTAAAAAGCCCCAATTGTTGGCCCCAGAGTTGCTTGCTTCTCCTGCTACAGAATACAACGGTACATTTTCCCCTGATGGCACCCAATTTTATTATACCACGGACATGCCGCACAACGCCTATATCACCTTTACGGAGATGCAGGCGGACAGTAGTTGGAGCGATCCACGGATAGCCCCATTTTCTGGTGAATATTCAGATTTTGACCCGCTTTTTTCACCAGACGGGAATCGACTTTATTTTAGCTCGAGTAGACCAAAGGCTGACAATGAGAACAGTAAGATTTGGTATGTGGAGCGAAAAGATTTGGCCTGGAGTGACCCTATTCGAGTGATTTTGACAGGAGAAGAAGACAACGAGTATTATAGTTCCCTGACGCATTCCGGGAATCTGTACTTTAATATTTGGTCCAAGGGAGATATTTACAGGGCGGTTCCCTCGGATTCCACTTATACCGTTGAAATTTTACCTCAAAGTATCAATGCCGGAGGAGATAAGGGCGACCCCTTTGTTGATCCCAATGAAAGGTACATGATTTTTCGTGGCTATGATGACACTTTGGGGAGAGGTGATCTATATATCAGTTTTAATGTGGAAGGTGAGTGGACCGTTCCCGATAATTTAGGGGAACCTATCAACTCCAGTTCGCATGAAATATGCCCATGGGTAAGTCAGGATGGAAAACTCTTCATTTTTGCCAGTGATAGATTGGAAACCCCAGATAAAGTTAAGGCGCTGGACCCCATTAAAAAAATCAATGGTACCCATAACAGTGGGAAGTTGAACCTATATTATATGTCCACCGATTTCATTGAGGAAATGAATGAAAAACACCAAGCAAATTAATCCAGAAACTCCAAACAGACGGGACTCCCCATCTGAATTTCACGTAAAAAAGTCAAAGTACCTGTTTCCCCATCTCGTGAAAAAATGCTGATATTATTGCTCCGCTGATTGGCGACAAGCAAGAAATTTCCCGAAGGGTCCAAGCTGAAATTCCTAGGCCAATCTCCCTGCACAGAAGTCCTTCCCACGGTGCTTAATTTCCCTGTGGTTCCGTCCACTGAAAAAACCACGATAGAATTTTCACCACGATTGGTGCCATATAGGAATCTCCCATCTGCAGATAGATGGATATCGGCACAGAAACTGTCCCCATCAAAATCTTCGGCAAGCGTTCCGATGGTTTGGATTTCCTCATAGGCTTTCCCATTCTTTTTCAAAACCGTAACCGTGGAATTCAGCTCGTTGATTATATAGAGTATTCCTGTTTTACCAAAGGTAAAATGTCTTGGCCCTGCTCCCTCGGCCATGTTTAAGGATGCTTGTCCCGAAGGAACAAATAGCTTGTCCTGCAATTGGTATCGCTTGACCGCATCCAGACCAAGATCGGCCACAAAAAGTCCATCGGCGGTAAAATTGGCCATGTGTGCATGGGCAGTTTTGGTGGTATCCAAAGCCTTATGGTCAATGAGCTGTGCCTGTTCTGGTAGGGAGCCATCTTCTTTCAACTTAAAAATGGAAACATTGCCGCCACTATAATTTGACGCGGCCAAAAACCCATCTTCTGAGAGCGATACGTGGCATGGATGAGCCCCGCGGGTCCCAGCACTATTTTGCAGTTCCAGTAGACTGTCTTGTAGCTTAAAGGCGGTTACCCCGCCACCTAAACTATCAAAATCGGCGGTTTCCTGCACAGCATATAGATGCTTCTTGTCCAAAGAAATCTTTAAAAAAGAAGGATTGGGCAATTCGGCCATAAGCGTCTTTTCCGCTAGCTCCCCGGTTCCGGCATCAAAGGTAAATCGATATATCCCTTTGCTATCCCCATCGGTATAGGTCCCTACAAAAAGTTGATATTTTTTTGCCATGGTTTTTTTCTCTGAGCAGCCCATCGCTCCAAGGAGCAATATGGCTAAAATCAAACTGTATGATCGCATCTTAATGAATCTGTTTTGCTAAAAATAGTAACTATAAATGGATTCCAGATTTTCTTTTCCTAGGTCTTTTTATTTTTGGGCCATGGGTCAGGATGTTGTTTTGTTGGTTTTAAGCTGTTTGGGAATTGCCCAGGCACTGTTCCTAATCAGTTATCTGTTCACTTTACGGAAACCTGATGACCGTACCAGTCTTTTTTTGGCCATGGTAATTTTGGGATTGACCATTCGAATTGGAAAATCTATTCTCAACGTCCATTTAGATCTGGAACCATGGCAGAGAAATCTTGGAATTGCTGGGATTTTATTGACAGGTCCCTTTCTTTGGTTTTATACCAGAGGACTATTGATGAATTATAAAGTGCTCCGATCTAAAGATTATTTACATCTGCTTCCTTTTTTCTTCTTTGTGCTCTTTGCCACTATCATCCCAAATGATGGCAGGGCAATTTCGTATCTCATTTATGTTTTGGTCTTTGTCCATCTGGCCTGTTATCTAGGGTTGTCCTTGTCGGTTTTGATCGCAAATGGGAAAAATGTACATAGACAACGAAGTACATGGGTCAGAAATCTAATCATAGGTGTTGGTCTTATTTGGATTTTCTATATGGGGAATCTAGGCGGTATATTCCCATTTTATATTGGAGGTGCGGTATCCTTTTCTTTTTTGATCTACATCTTCTCTTTTCTATTTCTTCGGAAACATGCCTTTCGCTTGGGGAAGTACAATGCATCGACCATGGATAAGTCTCATTCCTCTGCGCTTTTTGGTTCCGTAAAAGCCCTGTTGGTCCAGGAAGAACTCTTTTTGGACCCAAAACTCTCCCTGGAATCCATGGCAAAAAAAATGGGTGTATCCCCTCGCAAATTATCGCAATCCATCAATGAAAACGGGCATAAGAATTTTTCTGAATTCGTCAACGACCATCGCGTTGAAAAAGCAAAACAACTACTGTCCGACCCTGAACAGGCTCAAGAAAAAATAGCAGGAATAGCTTATGACTGTGGTTTTGGAAATGTGACCTCTTTTAATTTGGCCTTTAAAGCCAGGAACCAGCAAACTCCATCTTCCTTTAGAAAAGAGGCATTGCTAGCCAGCGGGTGATTTTTCGTTTTAAGAATCATGATTTTTAAAGTCTTCCTCCAAAGATTTTGTCTCCTTTGTGCAAAATCAATAAGATGAAAAATTTGATTTGTTTAGGAGTGCTCGCACTGACCCTGTGTATTTCGTGCCAACCAAAAAAACAAGACGTCTCGGTTGCACAGCCACATAAAAAGGTGATGCTGGACGGGCTAAATCACCCATGGAGCATAGCCTTTCTCTCAGCTGATGAGGCCCTAATATCAGAGAAAGATGGTCATCTGCTCAAGGTGAACCTCAAAACCAAGGAGAAACAAATTCTAAAAGGTTTTCCTGAAGATCTAACGGATAGCATCAGGATGGTTAATTTAGGGGACAACTCAGGTATTTTTGAGATTTTGACCGACCCCAATTTTGATACAGAGCCGTGGGTCTATTTTAGCTATGCGGCCAAAAAACCAGGTCTCGGCACCACCACTAAGGTCGTAAGGGCAAAATTGCAAAACGATTCTCTTTATGGTCATCAAACGCTGCTTGAGGCCGAACCCTATACCCGAGAATTTTTCCATTATGGTGGAGGGATGGTCTTTGGACCCGATGGGAAGCTCTATGTCACCATTGGGGAACGTTTATTTTGGGAACGGGATGAACCTGAATTACCCATTGCCCAAGACCTTACCGATAAGAGAGGTAAAATCTATCGCATCCATTCCGATGGAAGTATTCCCGAGGACAACCCAAATCTTGGGTCTGATGCCATTCCCGGCATCTTTGCGCTAGGAATCCGGGCTGCCCAAGGCATCACCGTGCAACCAGAGTCTGATAAAATCTGGTTCAGTGAACACGGTACCATTCAGGGTGATGAAATCAATATTTTAAGGGCAGGAGCCAACTATGGCTGGCCCAATGTGACTTCCGGAAAGTTGCGCAGCACGGACTATACCCCTCCGGAAATAAAGGGAGCGACCTTTACCCCTCCGATTTGGTTTTGGCACCATACCGTGGCACCAACTGGGCTTACCTTCTATACCGGTGATGAATTTCCACAATGGAAAAACAACCTCATCGTACCTGGTCTTTCCAGAGGTAGTTTATGGCGTTTCCAATTGGAAAATGAAACCATTAAAAGCGCGGAGGAATTATTTATCGATGACCGTGTACGCATACGCAAGGCACGGCAAAGTCCAGATGGAAAACTATACATCCTTACCGATGAAGCCGACGGAAAACTTATTCAAATCACACCTTTAAATTCAAAACTTAAATCATGAAAATGCGAAATTCACTATTGATCCTTCTCACATTATTTTCTGCAGTTACCTTAACGGCCCAATCTGAGGAATCGCAAATTAGAGCGGCTCTTCAAGAGTACGTGGATGGATCTTCTTACAACAACCCCGAACAGATTACATCTGTATTTTATGAAAAAGCAGATTTATTTCTCTCGAAAAAGGATGAGGAACTATGGGTGCTTACTCCCGAGGAATATGCCAATTTGTTCAAGAAAAGGGAAAAAGGAAAATTCAACGGAAGGATTGGCAAGATTCTAAACGTAGACCAAGCGAACAACATCGCTACCGCTAAAGTAGAAATTTCGATTCCCGCTGAAAATCTATTGTTCATTGATTTATTTCTCCTGAAAAAACTGGAAGGTAAATGGAAGATCATCAGCAAAGCTGCCACGGCTATTAATCCTTGATCGAACTAAATCTGGGGAACCAACTTGGTCTTTATTTCCTTCCAGAGGTAGTATCCGGTCACTATAGTGGCCAAGGTATCCGCTATTGGAAAGGACAACCAAACTCCAAGTTCGCCTATTAAGTTGGGCAACAACAAAATCAAGGGTATAAAGAAAAACCCCTGTCGGGTCAGTGTCAAAAGTAAGGCTGGTATCGCCTTTCCCACCGCTTGAAAATAGGCTGCCCCAATAAGCTGCAGGGCAATAATCGGGGTAGCCGCAAACACCAACCGCATGGCATTTGGAGCGTGTTCCAACACGAAGGCGTTGGTGGCCAACTCTTCTGCCGGAAGGTTCTCCTTGTTACTTAAAAACAAAGAGGTAATGGCCTCGGGAAAAACCATCAATCCAACAAAAACCACACTGGCCACAAGTGCTGCATATTTAATTGCGGTGTAGATCGAATCTTTCACCCTATCGTATTTTACGGCGCCATAATTGAATCCAGCAATGGGCAGGAATCCTTGTGTAACCCCGAAGACTGGAAAGAAAGCAAACATCAACATTCTACCTATTATAACATATACCGCCACCATGGCCTCACCTCCAAGATTGAACAAAATGTTGTTCATAAGCAGGTAAGTAATACTGGTAACCGCTTGTCTGGCCAAGGTTACAAAACCCAACGAGCCCATTTCCTTCAATATAGGTTGGTTCAGCCAAAAATGGGAAATCCTAATTTTGAGCTCCGAGTTTTTGGAGAGGAAGAAATATAAGATGTAAGCAAAGCAGAAAAGATATCCTGCGGTAGTGGCCCATGCTGCACCGTGCATACCCCAATCAAATACATAAATGAAGATGTAGTCCATGAGCAGGTTCCCCACTGATGGAATGATCATGGCAATCATTGCATACTTGGGTTTTCCTTCGGCGCGAATCACTGTATTTCCCATCATACAAAGTGCCAAAAAAGGAACTCCATAAAGGACAATGGTGTAGTAGATTTTGGCCAAGGGAAAAATGCTGCCTTTTCCACCAAAAGCGGGTATAAGGTCATTAACAAAATAAAGCCCCAAGGCAACCATGGAAATTGTAACCAATAGGGTCAGGGTAATTTGGTTGCCAAAAGTTTTAAGTGCCTTTTGTTTGTCCCCAGACCCAAGGGCCCTTGAAATAATACTGGACCCCCCCACGCCAATGGCCATTCCCAATGCGGCTATAAAAAAAGAAACAGGAAGCACCACATTGATAGCAGCTATGGCTATGGAGCCAATCCAATTGCCCACAAAAATGGAATCGACCAGCACATTAAGGGACATCACCAAGATTCCTATGGATGCAGGTACGGCCTGTTTGACCAGCAACTTGCCGATGGGTTCCGTTCCCAGCTGATCCGAAGAGACTTTGGCCATTGTTGGTGTCCCATCAGTTTTGAATTCGGGACCGGTTTATAGGGTTACGGTTCTAGGTACTCCAGAACCAAAAATTATACGGGAAGCACCTCTTTGGCTTCCCATTCGTTGACCCATGATGCCATTAAGGACACCCATGCATCATTGTCGTTGAGACAAGGGATATGTTTGTACGATTTCCCACCAGCTTCCTTGAACTGCTCCTCTCCTTCCATGGCAATCTCCTCCAGGGTCTCCAGGCAATCGCTTACAAAGGCAGGGGTAATAACGGCCAACTTCGTCTTTCCCTCCTTGGCCAATCTTTCAAATTCAAAATCGGTGTAGGGCTTTAACCATGGATCGCCAGCCAAACGGGATTGAAACGAAGAACTCACCTTTTCGTCAGGTAGATTCAATTGTGCTTTAACCAATTCTGTGGTATCGTAACATTGGTGTCTATAACAGGTATGATGGGCTACAGAATTGATCTTGCAGCAAGTTCCATCAATTTTACAATGAAATTTGGTAGGGTCGGATTTGCGAATATGTCTTTCCGGAATTCCATGATACGAAAAGAGGATATGATCGTAATCAAACCCTTCCAGACCATCCCCGATACTATCCGAAAGTACTTTTATATAATCCTCATTTTTATAGAATGCAGGTAGGGTCGTCAAACGTATGTCTGGAAAATTTTCAGCTTGGACCTCCATGGCTTTTACCACTACGGTCTCAAAAGAGGACATCGCATAATGCGGATACAAAGGTACCAGTAAAACGTCGTCCACTCCTTGATCATGAAGTTCTTGTAAGGCATTCTTTATGCTCATGGAACCGTAGCGCATACCCAACGCCACCGGCATTTTAGTTTGTTTTTTTACTTTTTCAGCAAAACGTTCTGAGATAACAATCAATGGGGAACCTTCTTCCCACCAAATTTTGGAATAGGCCTCTGCCGATTTTTTTGGTCGGGTTTGCAGAATGATGCCCCTTACAATAATATTGCGCAGCCACTGAGGGGTGTCAATTACCCTCCCATCCATTAAGAATTCGTCCAAGTACGGTTTTACATCTTTTGGTGTTGGGCTATCGGGTGACCCCAAATTGACCAATAATACTCCTTTCATAGCAGATTGAAATAGTTTGTTTTCAAAGGCATAAAAATACTACTTGATGTGGATTTAACATTTGATTCGTCCCATTTGTTTCCTATAACTCTATAGATAATCTTAATTTAGATGGGCAAAACCAAAATTCCACATGTTCTCCAAGGCTCCATTCCTATTTTTATTCCTTTTTACATCACATCTGTTCTCTCAACTTACCTGTACCCCAAAAGATTCACTGTTGTTTAAGGAGAAAATACAATCAATTAGGAACTTGGATGTTCCCGTGGGGGAACTACCCATGGTAGCTATTGGCCTAACGTTTTTGGAGCAACCCTATGTGGAAAAAACATTGGAAATCGGTGAAGAGGAAACCCTGGTCATCAACTTAAGGGGCTTTGATTGCACTACTTATGTGGAAAATGTATTGGCTTTCTCCATGATGGCCAAGAACAGAACAGAGGAGTTCGGGGATTTTGTCGACAACTTAAAGACCATTCGGTATAGAAATGGCATTTTAAATGGTTATCCTTCTCGTTTACATTACTTTACAGATTGGATTCGAAATAATGAGCAAAAGGGATTGGTAAAAGACATTACCTCTGAAATTGGCGGCAAGGCATTTCAAAAAGCCATTAATTTTATGGGAACGCACCGGTCCTTGTATCCTTTCCTGCAACAAGATGAAAATTTTGAAGCCATGCTTAGAGTGGAGCAAGGCCTTGCCGAAGAAACACTCTGTGTCTTGGCCCAAGAGGACATTCAAAAGCAGGAACATTTGATGCAATCTGGAGATATTATTGCGTTGGCAACTTCTATTAAGGGATTGGATGTCACACATACAGGAATTGCCATAAAACGCGGTGATAGGATCCACTTACTTCACGCCTCTAGCGCCGGTACGGTTCGAATTACCAAGGTCCCATTGGTGGATTACCTAAAGAAAATAAAAAGTAACACGGGGATTATTGTAGCGAGACCGAATTTACTTTCGCCCTAAACACCATTCGATTGCTCCAAGAAGATGTTGCTTAAAATCCGCATCATCATAGGCTTCCTCTGTATGGCCAAGTCCGGTGTAGAAAGCTCTGCCCCCATCATACTCATGATACCAAGCTATGGGATGGTTATCCCCATTAGTGCCACCATCGTAACTGCTTTCGTCCAATTTCATTAACACCTTAACATTGGGGTTAAGGTTCATAAAATTATACCACTCATCAAAATGAACCCAAACTCCCATTAAGTGTTGGGTTGCAGGGTGCGAACGATCCACTACATCTATCTTGGCTTTTTGTTGTTGTGGATGGTTCTCAAAGTAAGCCCCAACAAGTTTCCCATACCATGGCCAGTCATATTCAGTATCCGTTGCGGCATGGATGCCCAAAAAGCTCCCACCTTTATTGATATACCCTTTGAAGGCATCTTGCTCCTCATCATTCAACACATCCATAGTGGTGCTCAAGAAAACAATGAGTTTATAATTGCTTAAATTTTGCGGATTGAAATCGGAGGATGTTTCTGTTTGTAAAACTATGAATCCATTGGCCCTCCCTAATTCTTTCAAGGTTTGCACTCCTTTTTCTATGGATTTGTGTCGATACCCTGCCGTTTTGCTGAAAACCAGAACAATTTCCGGGACTTTCTGTTTTTCTTGGGCTTGAGGATTATCCTGGGCAACGGAACCCATGGCCACACAAAGTGCCAAAAGAAAAAACAGGTAGGATTTCATGATAGGCTATTTAAGTGTTTGAAGTTAAATATTTTTTGGGTGTTGTGCCATATTTCTTTTTAAAGGATGCGATAAAATGACTTGCCGTACTGTAGCCTACCTTCAAACCCACTTCATTGACATTGTGCCTGCCTGTTTCCAGCATTTTACGCGCATATTCCATCTTATAATCGAATAAAAACCCATAGACCGAATCCCCATATATTTGTTTGAAACCTTCTTTCAATTTCTTTAAGCTTAGCCCTATTTCTTTTGAAAGTTCCGCGAGCGTTGGAGGTTCCGCCATTCGGGAAATCATGATTTCCTTCGCCATTTTTATCCGTCGCACATTGTCCTCATCCGCTAAAAAGGGACATTGTTCCAAATCGGCATCCT